>NZ_CAXSWZ010000008.1:0-109187 GCF_964241245.1 Allofournierella massiliensis | reverse complement strand
CCCCACACCATTATACCGCATTCCCTTTCCTTATACGAGAAAAAGACCACCGATAGGTGGCCTTTTTCGACAGGCTGAGAGGAAGCCTGCGGGCTTCCTCTTTTTTATTGGTTGCATTTTTTGGGGATGGGGAAATTACTTGCTGAACACGCTCAGATCGGCGGTCTTGCCCGGGTAGATGCCCATGGGCTCGTAGTGGGGGGTGACCACGCTCACGATGTGGGTGCCCTGCTCGGCGTTGAAGTCATCCAGATAGGGCTGGTGCTGGAAGTAGTTGGCATCCAGGCTGCCGTCCTCCACGGCGGTGTTGGGCATCACGTAGTCGTCGAATTCCACGATCTCCAGAGTCACGTTATGCTCGGCCAGAATGGGGGCGGCATACTCCAGAATCTCGGCGTGGGGGCTGGGGGAAGCGCCCACCTTCAGGGTAACGGGCTCGGTGATTTCGGGGATGGTGGCGTCGGTTACGCCCATGGGCATCACCACGCCGTTGTAGTTGGCGGCAATCCAGTCCTGCACGTCCCGGCTCATGAGCACAGCGGCCAGCGCCTGAATGGCGGGCTCGTTCTCCCGGCCCTCCTTCACGGCCAGCACATTGCCGTAGGTCTGGGCGGCCACGCTCTCGGCGTCCTCACTCACCAGAACGGTGTCGCCGATGCCGGCGCCGGAGGCGTAGTTGCCGTTGATCACGGCGAAGTCCAGATCAGGCAGGCTGCTGGGCAGGGCAGCGGCCTCCATGGGAACGATTTCCACGTTGTAGGGGTTTTCGGCAATGTCCCGCTCGGTGGCCTCCAGACCAACGCCCTCGGTCAGGGTCAGGATACCCTGCTTCTGCAGCAGCTGCAGGGCGCGGCCGCCGTTGGTGGCGTCTGCCGGGATGCCGATCTTGTAGCCGCCGGATTTGCCGCCGCAGGCGGCCAGGCTCACGGCCAGAACGGCACACAGAGCCAGAGAAATCAGTTTTTTCATGATACACACTCCTCTATGTTGATGGGTTGATAATAAGCGTTGAAAAGCGAAAACAGCGCACCAGTCAGGCTCGCGCGCCGCCGGGCGGGGCGCTGTTTTTTCAAAAGGAAAAGGGAATCAGCGGTTGCGCTTGTCGGCCTTGCGGGCCAGCAGGTTGCAAACGCTCTGGATGATGCACACCAGAATGACCACCAGAACGATGGTGGCGTACATCACGTCGCTCTGGTAACGCTGGTAGCCGAAGCGGAAGGCAATGTTGCCAAGGCCGCCTGCGCCCACCGCACCGGTCACGGCGGTGTAGCCGAAGATGGTGATGATGGTGATGGACAGGCCCCGCAGCAGGCTGGGCACGCTTTCCACCAGCAGCACCCGGGTGATGATCTGCCAGTTGGTGGCGCCCATGCAGCGGGCGGCCTCCACAACACCGGCGTCGATCTCCTCCAGGCTCTGCTCTACCATGCGGGCCACGAAGGGAGCCGCCGCGATGGACAGGGGAACGTTGGCGGCAGTAGCGCCGATGGAGGTTCCCGCGATCAGCCGGGTGAAGGGGAGAACGAAGAAAATCAGAATCATGAAGGGAATGCTGCGGAACAGGTTTACAAACCAGCCGAACACCGCGTTGAAGCGGGGGGCGGCCATGATGCCGCCGGACTTGGTGGTGGTGAGCAGCACGCCCAGAGGCAGGCCGATCAGATAGGCCACCATCGTGGGAACAAAGGTCATATAAAGGGTTTCCAGCGTGCCCTCCCACAAAAGGCTGCCGTATTCTGCGAAAAATTCTGCCATGGGTTTATTCCTCCTTGCCCAGCAAAAGGCGGGCCACGTCGCTTTGGGGATGTTCAAAAATCTGGGCCGCGTCGCCCTGCTCCACAAAGCGGCCGCCGTCGATGACCACCATCCGGTTGCAGATGGCCTTGACCACCGCCAGCTCGTGGGTGATGATGATCACCGTCACGCCCAGTTTTTTGTTGATGGCCTGCAAAAGCTCCAGTACGCTCTTGGTCGTCAGTGGGTCCAGTGCGCTGGTGGGCTCGTCGCACAGCAGCACCTGGGGATTGGACGCCAGCGCCCGGGCCAGGGCCACCCGCTGCTTCTGGCCGCCGGAAAGCTGGCTGGGGTAGCTGCCGGCTTTATCGGAAAGACCTACCAGCTCCAGCAGCTCGGCCACCCGTTTTTCCACCTCGTCCTTTTTGTAGGGGGTGAGTTTTAAGGGGAAGGCCACGTTCTCGGCCACGGTTTTCTGCATCAGCAGGTTGTAGCCCTGGAACACCACGCCCATCTGGCGGCGGGCCTCCAGCAGCTCCTTGCCCTTCAGGTGGGCAAGATCCTTGCCGTTCAGCAGAATCTGGCCCTCGGTGGGCTTTTCCAGCAGGCACAGGCAGCGCAGCAGGGTGCTTTTGCCTGCGCCGCTCATGCCGATGATGCCGAAGATGTCGCCATCCTGAATGGTGGTGGAAACATCCCGCAGGGCTTCCACCTTATTGGCGCTTCCCGTAAAGATTTTGGACAGATGTTTGATTTCAAACATGATTGCTTTCTTTCGCTCCTTTTTTCGGTTCGGCGGTAAAACGGCAAAACAAAAAGGCTGCCGTCCTTGCAACACAACAAGGACGACAGCCTGTAACAGACTTCGTGGTACCACCTTGGTTCACCGGCCCCTTGCGGGGACAACGGCCTTTCCGGCTGCGGCAGAAATGAACTGATTACAGCCTGACGCTTTAACGGGCGTTCCCGGCGGGCACTTAGAACTCATGCTCTTCGCACACGCAGCTCCGAGACCATGTTCAGCTTCCTGTTCCCTGCCCGTTTCCACCGTCGGGGCTCTCTAGTAAGGGTCGATGCCGAAAGCCTACTCTTCTCTTCTTCGCTTTTGGATGATAGTATGCGTTTATGATACCGTCGAATTTACGGTTTGTCAAGCATTTTTTTGCGCGGTTTGACGACAAATGCAAAAAACGCCCCGCTTTTTTGCCAAAAAGCGGGGCGCAGTATCACAAATTGTGATTATTTATTCTCTTCCCAGATGGGGTGATTCAGCACCCAGCGGCTGTACTCGTCCTTGTGGAAGATGTCGGTGTTGTAGAACTTGTCCAGAATGGCCCAGAACTCGCTCTCGGTGTAGCCGCAGAACTCGCAGAAATCACGCACGCACAGGGGATCCAGCGCGCCGTCCCGCTCCCTGATCAGAGGAATGGCCTCTTCACGGGTCATCAGGCCGTAGCGGATGTAGCGGGCGGTGTAGTCGGTGGCGGCGGCGTGGCCGAACTTGGGGTATTTCAGCCAGGAGTGCACCAGATAGGCGCGGGAGTCGATCTGGTCGAAGTTTTCCACATGATGGCGGCGATCCCACTCGTGGGTCAGGTCGTGGAAGCCGCGGCTCTTGGCCAGCTGGTAGTTCTTGTAGCTGTTCCAGGGCAGGAAGTAGCTCATGTAGAAGGGGTCAAGGCGAGCCAGCTCCTCGGCGGTGGGGGCCTTGGTCAGAGCCAGGTCGTTGGCAGAGACGCCGTAGCTGAGCAGCTCCTCCTCGGGGAAGCCGACGGCCACACCGTTTTCAATCTGGCCGCGGGCGGAATAGGTTTCCTCGTCGGCGTTGCCGCCGTACTCAAAGCTCACGTTCTCGCCGTAGCACAGCAGGGGAGTGTTGAACTTCAGGGCCATGTGCAGCGGGAAGGTGTAGATCAGCCGGTCCACATACCAGGTGGGCTTGCCGTATTTCTCGAAGAAGGCGCGCATCAGGGTTTTCTGGGCCTTGATGTTGGGCTTGCAGCTGATGATGGTGCAGCCGAACTCCTCGCTGATGTTCTTCAGGTTGTGCTTGCCTGCCTCGGTCATGGGGAAGTTGTCCTCCACGCTGAACAGGATGGGGTTCATCTTCATGACCTCTTTCAGGATGTACACCTGGAAGTGGCTGTCCTTACCGCCGGACACGGCAACGGCGCAGTCGTAGCCGCCGGGGCCGTTGCAGCCGCGGTATTTGTCGCACAGGGCTTCAAATTCCTTCCAGCGGGCATCCCAGTCCACCTTCGAGCGGCTCTCGTAGTGGCGGCAGGCGCTGCAAACGCCCTCGGCATCGAAGGTGATGCCGGGCCGGGTGTCGGGCATGGTGCATTTTTTACAGTATTTCATGGGTCGATCCCCTCCCTTGAAGTTAAGGCTTGTGCACAGGGGTTCCTGTGCCGTCGCTTCATTATAGCATGCCCCGGGCCATATTACAAATTCCCACCGGGCCACCGGCGCAGAATTCATGAATTTTTTGCAAAACAGCGCCCCGCCCCGCCCGCAAAAGAGCCGGGGCGAACGGGCCGGACAAACGGCGCAAAACCGCCCGCCGCCGGGTTTGACCGGGGCGGCAAAAGCGCGTTATGATAACAGTAGAAAAATATCCGCATCCCATAAGCGATGCGTTCCGTTCGATCGCGTCGGCACAGGGATGCCTGAGCAGGAAAGGAAGTGCTGTGGGATGAAAAAGCAGATACAAACTCCGTTCTGGGCGGGCCTTGCGGCCTGCGCTCTGCCGCTGGTGGCCGGGCTTCTGGCCTACGGCCGCCTGCCCGGGCAGATGGCGGTGCAGTGGAGCGGCGAAACCGGCGAGGTGATCAGCCTGATGAGCAAGCCATGGGCGGTGATCGCCATTCCCGCCGTGCTCATGGTGATGCACTGGGTGGTGTATGCCACGGTACACAGCATGGTGCTGGGCCCCCGGCTGATGGGCGCGCTGCGGGAAGGTCTGGGCTGGCTGATCCCGCTTTTGAGTGTGGCCATGTACAGCGTGATCTTTGCGGCGAACCTTACCGGCAGGATACAGATTCTGGTGCTTTTGTTCAGTCTGGTGGGTCTGGCGGTGCTGATCGTGGCGGCCCATGTGGCCGAGCTGCCCTTCGGTTCCCGCTGGGGCGTGCAGGAGCGCTTTTCCATGGCCAGTGAAGAGAACTGGACCCATATCCACATGGTTACCGGCGGGATCTGGGGCCTGTGCGGCGCGGCGGTGATTCTGGGCAACTGGCTTTGGCCCCAGAATACAGGCAGAATGATGATCTGGCTGGTTCTCATGGGTGTACCGGGGATCTATTCCCACTGGATGGGCCGCCGGATGCAGAAAGGCTGAACGATACGAAAGAAACGGATACAACGACAGCCCCTTCCCTTATGTCATAATGGCTAAGGGAAGGGGCTGTCGTTTTGCATTTTTGAGTTTATTGATTGGCCGCAAACTGCTTTTTGCAGCGAACGAGCAGGAAGGCCAGCAGGGCGATGGCCTGCACGCCGATGCCCAGAATGGTGGCCCAGGCCGCGCCGTACACATCGAAGGCGCGCAGCAGGGGCTGGCTGGCCAGGAGAGCGGAGGCAAGGCCTGCCAGATTGCCCAGGATCAGACCACGCATCTCCCGGGCGATGGTGAGCAGATGGCACAGCACCGTGGCCGCCACCGTGCACACAGTGGCCAGCACCAGCGGCCCAAGCAGCGGCGCGTAGTCCAGCACCTCGGGGGTGGTGGGGTACAGAATCGACAGCCCCCACCGGCCCAGCAGGGCCACGCCGATGGTGCCGACAATCCACAGGGTCACCAGTGCCGCACCCAGCAGGCGCAGCCCCTTGTAAAAGCCCTTGCCGTTCCGGTCGGTCCACAGGCGGGCAAAGGTGGTGATGAAGGGCACAAACAGATAAATCACCGCCACCTGCAGAATCATCACTGGCAAAAACACGTTGTTGAAATAACCCAGTTTCACGCTGCCCAGAATCCGCTCGCAGTAGTAGCGGGGTACCGAGGCGATGGTGGTGTTCAAAAAGGCGTACACCGCAAGCGGCAGGCATTCCAGCAGCAAAGCCTTCACGCCTGCACCGCCGGTGCGTTTGAAATCCGCCCGGCGGCGGGCCAGGGGAATGTCCACCACCAGCACATAGGCGGCGTTCAGTGCAAACAGAACGGCCAGCGTGAGCACTAGATCTTTGGTGAGCAGAAGGCCCAGCGTCACGCTCAGGGCGGTTACGATGCCGCGAACCCCGAAGCTGATGCCCACGATGTCGATCCGCTCGGCCTTTTGCAGATAGCCGTGCCACACGTCCGACCAGCTTTCGATCAGCCGGTAGCCGGTGTAGAGGAAGATCACCCACCGCTGCTCGGCAGAATAGCTGTTCACAAAGGAGAATACAAGGCAGCCCAGCCCCGCCGCGGTCAGGGTGATATAGCGGCTGAGCAGGTAGCTGCGGTCGGTGTATTTGCCCGAAAGGTCAGACACCTGAAAGGTGCGCATGCCGTAGCTGGCAGCGGAAAGACACACGTTGGCAATGGTCATGCCGGTGGCCAGCAGGCCGTTGGCCTCGGCTCCGGCCAGTGCGGTGACCAGCAGGGTGATGGCCGCCTGACAGATATAAAAAAGCAGGCTGCCCGCGGTGTTGAACAGCACGTTGCGGCGCATTTGGCGTTCCATGGCAGGTTACTTGCCCCCTTTCATCACGAAGGGGCGGATCTTGTCCTCCATGGCCCTGATCTGGGCCTTCGGCACATAGGCTTTTTCCACATAACCGTAGATGCGCTGTGCAAAATCCGCCAGCCCCTTGTGGAAGAAGAACACCTTCTTCGGGGGCAGGCGCAGGGCGAACAGGATGTGCACGCCCCACAGCGCGAAGAACTTGAGCAGGTTGAAATGGGGCGTGAAGCCTTCGCCCATGGGCTCGTCCCGGGGCGGCTCCTTATACACGGTTTCCAGCAGGTCCGCCATGCGAATGTAAGCGGGGGTTTCGCTGGGGTCAAAATAGCCCTCGATCACCTCGCGGGCGATGGGGAAGGGCGGGGTTTTGTCCGCCATGGCGGCGAGGAACTCCTCGTAGCTGGTCACATACTTTGCGCCGGCGTAGATCACCGGGTCGTATTCGTGCTCGATGGGGGCCGGGCGCAGGATGTGGCAGCTCTTGCCCGCCATGTATACCTCGGCAATGGCGGTGCTCATCCAGATGGAGATGGAGTCCGCCGCCATGATCCAGTCCTTCACGCCGTAGGCGAAGATCACATGAAAGTTGGGCCGCTTTTTGGCCAGCTCGGCCAGCTGGGGGCTGTTCCACTCGCTGGGGTGGCGGCGGTAAACCAGCTCCACCTCCGGGTGCTGACCCAGATACTCGTCGAACCAGCGCAGGGTTTCGGCCATGCTCACCCGGTTGGTGGCGGCAAAGCCGGTGAAGTCGGTGCCCGCCATCTCGCTCAGCTCTTTGACCTCCTGCTCGGTCATGCTGGCATAGCCGAAGCTGGAAATGTACAGGTGCAGTTCCCTGGAGGCGTCCAGCCCGAACTCGGCGCACAGGTCTGCCTTGTTTTTGAAATAGCCGGAAAATTCCGGCCGCACGAAGTCCATCATCACCGCGCCGGTCACCGGGCAGTTTTTCTCCTCCATGCCGTGGGCGATCAGCCGGTCCGCGGTGCGGCGGCCCCAGCAGGTCTGCACGCACTTTTTGGCGTTGCCGTTGAAGTTGAACCAGTCGCCCTCCTCCTGGGTGTCGCTGAGCATCTGCTCCCAGTGCAGGTTCACGATCTTGTTCAGCCTGCCCACGTTGTTGTAAACGTGGCTGTTGATGGCCTCGTTGTCGTACATGCAGCTGGACACCAGCACCTTGGGCTTTTTCCAGGTGAAGTACTTCAGCTTTTTGCGGTCCAGCAGCTGGCGGATTTCGGCGGTGTAGCCCCGCCGCTCCAGCTCCAGCTTCAAAAGAAGGTCGCTTTCGTATTCCCGCACCGTGTGCTCATAGAGGATCAGAAAATCAAGACTCACTTTTTTCGCTCCTTTTTGTGGGGGCTTTTTCAGGCAGTAACGGCTGCCCTCAGCCCAGATCGGTGAACAGCTGCTCGGTCCACTGGGGCAGGCCGTAGCGCTCGTCCAGATGGAAGCCGTCGTAGAATTGGGTATCGTCGTCAAAGTCTGGCCGGTTCGACCATTCGTAGTCCAGCACCGAGAGGCCCAGTTCGGCGGATTTTTCCGCCAGCTGGGGCAGCACGGTGGTTTCCATCTGGTCGGTGATGGTGCCGCCCTCGCCGTACACATCGCAGACTTTGGTTTTCACGATGTCCGCCATGGGGGCCAGCACCACGGTCAGCTTCACGCCCTGTTCGGCACACCGGGCGGCGGCTTCGTACAGCCGATCCAGCTGGCTGGTGTTCAGCGCCCAGTTTTCACACTTGGTGATCAGGGCGGCGGGGTACTCGGCCAGCAGGGTGTGCACCTCATACACAGTGCCGTCGGCAGCGGTGTAGTCCTGCGGGTAAACCCAGTCGCCGGTTTCGGGGGCGTCCACCCGGCCGGTGATCTGGTTTTGCAGGTTGGTGAGCATGTTCACGTTGTATTCCAGATTAAAGAGGTAGGCGAAGGGATTGTTCAGCGTCTTTTCCAGGTTGCTCATCCGGTCGGTGTCGTAGCCCTGGTTGATGGTGTAGAAGGAAAAGCCGAAGATCACTTCCTCCAGATCCGGGTTTTCGTCCAGCGCCCAGTTTAAAAGGTCAATGCCCTCCCGCAGCGACGCGCCGCCGAAGGCCAGATTCTGCCAGCTGCGGCCGCTGGTTTGTTCCACCAGCTCCATGTCGAAGTGGGCAAAGCGGGAATCGCCGATGATGATGGAATTGCCGGGCTCGCGTTTGAAATCCTTCAGCCGGCTGATGGGGGCGTCGCTGTCGGTATTCGGGTGCAGGCCGAAGTAATTGTTGGGCTCAAAGGCCACAAACAGGCAGAAGTACGCCAGCACCGGAACCAGCAGCAGCGCAAGGTTGCGTAGAATATGTTTCATGGGGCCGTGGGTTCCTTTCTGCAAAAATGATCAAAAGCCGCCGTAGGCAAAGCTGCCCCCGGCAAAGCCGCCGTTCTGCATGACGAGCCCGGCGAAGCTGAACAGCACCAGCGCATAGTAAAGCGCCCAGCGTACAGCGGGCTTCTGGGCGGTGAGCACCAGCTCCTCGCTCTTGTTCTTGAACTGGAAGTTGCGCTGCCAGTCCAGCCAGAAGGCCAGCGCCAGCGTGCAGGCCAGCATCAAAATCCAGGCCGCGCCCATAAGGGTGTTGTTGTAGAAGCCGCCCAGAATGGCCTGCCAGCTCTCGGAAGCAAAGCGGGCGGGGGACCAGCCGGCGAACCAGCCTTTTACAATGGCGAAGGCCTGGCCCACGCCGTAGCTTTCGCCCTCCGGCTGGCCGATGGCGCTGCCCATGGCGAAGAACACCATGCTGAAGTTCCACAAAAGGAACACGCCCAGCCGCTTGGCCCACTGCTGGCGGGCAGGGGCTTTCTTTTTGGGCTTGCCCAGCTTCTGGTGCAGCAGCTCTTCGCCCACCCGGTAGGCGGCCTGCAACAGGCCCCAGATCACAAAGGGCAGGGTGTTGCCATGCCAGAAACCGGAAACAAAGAACACGCAGAACACGCAGAACACCGGCGAGAAACGGCTGATCTTGCGGCCCAGCAGCGGCAGCTTGGAAGCGTCCGCCCAGACCAGCGTGGTAAACAGGTAGTCCTGCAGCCAGCTGGAAAGGCTGATGTGCCACCGGCTCCAGAAGCCGGAGAAGTTGGTGGCGAAGAAGGGGGTCTTGAAGTTTTCCGGGATTTCCAGCCCCAGCAAAAGGGCGCTGGCCCGGGCCATCTGGGAATAACCCACGAAATCAAAGTAAAGATAAAAGGTGTAGCCCACCGTAGCCGCCAGCAGCGCGGGGCCGCCGTGGCCGGGAATGTCTGCAAAGACCTGGCTCACGTACATCATCAGCACATCCGCCACCGCCACCTTTTTGAAAAAGCCCAGCGCGAACAGCTGCAGCGCCCGCACGGTGCGGGCCGCGTCGAACCGGTGTTCCTCATTCAACTGGGGTAACACCTTTTGAGCCCGGCAGATGGGCCCGGCGGTGATGGTGCCGAAAAAGCTGAGGAAGGCTGCCAGATTGACAAACTTTTTTTCGGCAGGCATGTCGCCCCGGCTCACGTCGATCAAATAGGAGAGAGCGGCGAAGGTATAGAAGCTGATGCCCAGCGGGAAGGGCAGCCGGTGCAGCACGCCGGGCGCGAAGGGCAGCACGGCCAGCGCCAGATTGAAGTACTTGAACACCGCCAGCACCGCCAGCAGCACCACCACAGCTGCGGCAAGTTTCCGCCCGCGCTGTTCGGGCGGGGCGGCCTGCAGGCTCAGGCCCATGCGCCACACGAACACACAGCTGGCCGCCAGCAGGGCAATGGGAAGAGCCTGCCACAGACCGGCAAAACCGTCGCCGGTGGGGCGGTTGCACCAATAGAAAACAAGGCTTGCCGCAAGCAGAAAATGATTTTGCCAGCGCCGGGGCATAAGCTTCAGATACACAAAAGCCACCAGTGGCGCAAAGGCAAGGTAAGAAAGATTTTGAAAGCTCAAAACGGTTGCCCATCCTTTTTATTTCGGTATATTGTGGGAACTTCTTCCCAAACCCTCATTATACCGGCTTTTTTGGGGCCTGTAAAGGAAAACGGGTGTTCAGGCGTGCTGACGATGGGCAAGGGTGCTCTTTTCAGGCAATACCGCACAATTCCAGGTGGTGGAGCACGCCGGAAAATTTTTTGCGATATGAACCAAAAAGCGCAGCCAATCCTTGGTGGATTGGCGAGCATTTTTGGAAAATAGCACGGAAAATTTTGGCGGGATACGCCGCCTGAGCCTCGGGGCGTGAATTGTGTGGTGTTGCCTTTATTGAAATTATCGATGGTTTATATTATACTTAGTAACAACTGGGTAACAACCAAAGCGGCCCCTCCCTGCTATGCAGCGGGCGGCGGGGCGGCAGATTTTTAGAATAAAAACAAACGAAGTTGTAAAGGAGATTTTTGCGATATGGCGAACACTGTGATGGTCACCGGAGCCGACGGCTTCATCGGCAGCCACCTCACCGAAGAGCTGGTGCGGAAGGGCGAGAAGGTCAAGGCTTTCTGCTACTACAATTCCTTCGGTACCTGGGGCTGGCTGGACACCCTGCCCAGGGAGATCAAAAACGAGATTGAGGTGTTCATGGGCGATATCCGCGACCCCAACGGCGTGCGCCATGCCATGGAAGGGCAGGACATCGTTTACCATCTGGCGGCGCTGATCGCCATCCCCTTCAGCTACCACAGCCCGGACAGCTATGTGGACACCAACATCAAGGGCACCCTGAACGTGCTGAACGCAGCCCGTCAGGTGGGCACCAAGCGTCTGCTGGTCACCAGCACCAGCGAGGTGTACGGCACCGCCCAGTATGTGCCCATCGACGAGAAGCATCCCTATCAGGGCCAGAGCCCCTATTCCGCAACCAAGATCGGCGCGGACCGTCTGGCCGAGAGTTTCTACCGCAGCTTTGATCTGCCGGTCACCATCGTACGGCCCTTCAACACCTACGGCCCCCGCCAGAGCGCCCGGGCCGTGATTCCCACCATCATCACCCAGCTGCTCACCGGCGCCACCGAGATCAAGCTGGGCAGCCTGACCCCCACCCGCGACTTCAACTATGTGAAGGACACCGCGGCGGGCTTTATGGCACTGGCTGGCTGCGATGCCGCCATCGGCCAGGAGGTGAACATCGCCACCGGCGAGGAGCATTCCATCGGCGATCTGGCCAATGAGCTGATCCGCCAGATCAACCCCGAGGCGAAGATCGTGTGCGACGAGCAGCGCCTGCGCCCCGAGAAGAGCGAGGTCAACCGTCTGCTGGGCGATGCCACCAAGATCCGCTCCATGACCGACTGGAAGCCCCAGTACACCTTCGAACAGGGTCTGGCGGCGACCATCGAGTTTTTGAAAAACAATCTGGACCGCTACAAGCCGGACGTTTATAATCTGTAAGCTCACGGGCAGGGCATGCCCCCGGGCTTGCCTTGCCATTGCCGGGCGGACTTTTGCAAAAAGGTCTGCCCGGCTTATGCCGTTTAAAAAGGGGAGTTTTCCCGCCGCGGAGAAACGGCAAAAAACAACAAAGCGAAAAGGAATTTCTATGACGCAACAAAACATTTTGGCCCGGCTGCGGCGGCTGCCCGGCGGGGTGTTCTGGCTGCTGGGCTGGCTGTGCGCCTGCGCCGGTGCCGTGTGCTTTGCCTATTACTGGCGGGTGTTTTATTATCTGGAAGGCCGCATCGGGGCGCTGCCCCTCACGGCGGCGATGGTGGGGCTGGCCAGCGCCGCCACGCTGGCGGTGTTTCTGCTGGTGCGTTTTGTCAAGCAGCTGGACACAAGGGCCGCAATCTGCATTTTTCTATGCGGCGCGCTGTTCTGCTTTGCCAACCCGCCCCTGCAAACGCCGGATGAGACCAATCACTTTCTGCGCAGCTATTCGCTGAGCCTTGGGCATCTGGACTTCGACGCCAGCCGCACCTATCCGGATGTCGTGGCCAAGCTGGTGGAGAGTTTCCCCGGCGCCTGGGTGAACAGCCACACCAGCCAGGGCATGACCACCGATGAGGACGGCAACCCCAGCGTCTACACCACCGAGGGCTATGCCCTCAAGCAGCAGGGCGAGGGCGGGCCGGTGAGCGGCGTGGCCGACGGCTTTGCCGCCTACTTTGACGGCCAGCCTGCGAAAACTCAGGTGAGTGAGCCCTATTTCTTCATGACCATCTCCATGGCGCCTCAGGCGCTGGGCATCCTGATCGCCCGGGTGCTGGGCTTCGGCGCGCTGGGCTGCATGTACGCTGCCCGGCTGGCCAATCTGGCCGCCTATGCGGCGCTGTGCTGGCTGGCGCTGCGCAACTGCAAACGCTACAAACCGGTGTTTCTGGCCTTCATGCTGCTTCCGTTGAGCCTTTACATGGCCGCTTCGGTGAGCTACGACGCCACCCTGCTGGGCTTTTACTATCTGGTGGCCAGCTTCTACTGCAAGGACGAGATCACCGACCGGGACATCGGTCTGTTCCTGTTCGCCTTCGTGATGATGAACGTGGCCAAGCCCTACATCAACCTGCTGTGGCTGGTGCTGCCCATCGTGCTGCCCAAAAGCGCATGGAAAACCCGCTGGAAAAAGTGGCAGCTGGCACTGGCCTGTCTGATGGGCGGGTTTGCTCTGGGCAAGTTCTTCGACTGGTACGGCACCGCCTTCCGCTACAACTACCCCTATGTGGGGCGGCAGATTGCCGGGGCCAGCGAGGTGGACCAGCTTGCGTTCATCCTCTCGAACCCGCTGCGTTACATCGCGGTGCTGCTGGGCACCTTTTACGAGAACAACTTCTATGTGGGCCAGATGGGCGTGTTCGGCGCGCTGGATCTGGAGGTGCCCTTCATCAGCCTGATCAGCCCCATGCTGCTGTTGTTCGGCGCGGTGCTGTCGGTGCATGAAAAGAGCAGCCTGAAGCCCGCGCCCGCGCTGGGCCTGGGTGCGCTGAGCGTGCTGTACATCGCCGGCGCAGCCACCGCCATGTATATCACCAGCACGCCGGTGGGCATGATTCGTATCATCGGCGTGCAGGCGCGGTACTTCCTGCCTGCCTTCCTGATGCTCACGGTGCTGCTGGCAGCGGTGCTCAGCCATGTGCTGGAGCCCCGCCTTTCCGCCGGGCAGAAAAAGCCCCAGGCAGTGGCGCTGTGGACCTTTGCCGCCTTCGGTATGCTGGGGGCGGTGCTGCTGTTCCAGCATTACTTCATCGGGCCGGTGTTTGTGCTGCCCGCATGATGGATTCTGACTTGACTGAAAAGGGGGAAAACGCGCGATGGTGATGGTAACGATCAGCGGATTCCTGGCGCTGGCGGCCATTGGGCTGTACAGCGCCTGCCTTGCCCGGCTCTGCCGGGCGGATGCTGCCCTGTTTGCGCTGCCGGTGATCGGCGGCGGGGCGGTGTGGCTCTGCCTCTGGGGCTTCGCTGGCCTTTTGCCGGTGGGCGGCTGGCTGTTTTATCTGGGCGCGGCGGCGCTTGTGGCCGTTCTGCTGGCCCGCCGCCAGCTGGCCGAAACGCTGGAGACCCTGTTCACACCGGCCTTCGGCGTATTTCTGGCGGCTGGTGTGTTCTTTCTGGTGGTGTTCGCCATCACACGGCCGGAATTTGCCCAAAACGACGAGTTCACCCTGTGGGGCTCCGCCGCCAAACTGACCAAGCTGCAGAATGTGCTGCATCCGGCGGCCCAGGGCAACCTGCTGGCCAAGGCCTCCAACCCGGGCATGATGCTGGTGGTCTATCTGTTCCAGTTTTTCAGCGCCGGGTTCTCGGAGTGGAGCGCCTACTTTGCCTACGATGCCATGCTGGCCGCGGCGGTGGCCGCCATGGCTGCGCTGGCGGGCAAACGCTGGAGCAGTACGTTGGTGCTGGCAGGCTGCGGCTTCTTGCTGCCTTACTTTTTCAGCGCCCCCTCGGTGGGGGAACTGTCCACCGTGTATCTCTCGGTGCTGGGTGACCTGCCCCTGGGCTTTGTGTTCGGGGCCACGGTCTGCCTGTATTTTGCGTTAAAGGATAAGGTCTGCTGCCTGCCGGTGCTGCTGGTGCAGGTGAGCTTCCTGACCCTGATCAAGGACATGGGCCTTGCCTATGCCCTGATCGCGGTGGGCCTTGTCTGCGCGGATGCCCTGTTCACCGGGCCGCTGGCGGGCTTTGGCCGCCGTCTGGCCAAGGCAGTGGGCGGCGGCGTGCTGTTGGCCATTCCGGTGGCCGGGTTTTATCTGGGCTGGACCCGCTATGTGGCGGCCATGACCGGTGCGGACAAAACCACTGTGGGCAGCGGCGATGCGGCCATGAGTCAGGGCGCGGCCATCCTTTCCGGCGTGCGGCAGCTGCTGCGGCTGGAGGAGCCCACCGAAAAGTTCACCCAGGTGAGTGCCCTGATGCTGAAAAGTCCGGTGAGCGTGCCGGTGTGCCTTTTGGGCGGCGGTGCGCTGGCGCTGGCGGCCATTTTCCTTGTGCTGGCTGTGGTGTTCTTTGCCCAGAAAAAGGGGGAGGAGCGCCGCCGGCCGGTGGTGCTGGCAGTATTCGGCACCCTGGCGCTGGTGGCCTTTCTGGTGTTCCACCTGTTCTTGTATGTGTTCAACTTCAAGGACGCGGAGGCCCTGGAGCTGAAGGATTACATCCGCTACATCGGGCCTTATTATCTGGGCTTTTTCCTGATGGCGCTGGGCCTTCTGGCCCGGGCGGGCTTTGGCGGCGCGTGGCAGAAGCTGGCCCGGCTGGCCGGTGTGGGCGTGCTGGCGGTGTTCTGTGTGCTGATCGGCTGGCGGGGCGTGCCCGCCGCGGGCTTCTGGAACTACCCCCATGTGGTCTACTCGGTGCGGGATGACGTGAAGGAGCGGGCCGGGCAGGTGAACGACCTGCTGAGCTGGGACGACATCGTTCTGCTCATCAGTCAGGGCGACGACGCCACCCGCTGGAACTACTTCGGCTACGATCTGAACGCCACTCTGGCCCGGGGCTTCGGCGGCTTCGGCTACGGCCACGAGGGCGACTGGAGCTGGGACACCACCCACATGAATCTGGTGGACCCGGCCCGTGCGCAGGAGGGCATGCCGGAGGTGTACAATTACCAGACCGTCTGCACGGCGGACGATCTGCGCCTGTTCCTGCTGGACAAACGCTACACCCACATTCTCATTGACGAGAGCGACGATTACATCGCCGGAACCATCGGCCCCGCCTTCGGTGTCGACGATCTGCCCGACCGGCGCACCGATTCGGTGATTCTGCTGCGGGTGGAGTATGAGGGCGACACCGTGCGCTGGGTGTATGAGGAAGGAGGCGCGGCATGAAACGACCGATTCGCTGGCTGGCGGCGGCCTACCTTGCCGTGCTGGCCCTCTGGCTGATTCTGAGCGGGGTGAGTTTGGGCAAAAACGCCTGGTACGCCCACAAGGGCATGAAGGCGCAGACCGAGCTTGCCTGGCAGGATTTGACCGGCGTGGGCGTGCAGGAGCTGGAAGGGCAGGGGGAAGGCGTGTGGTACGTCTCCACCGATACCGACCCCCAGCTGCACTGGATTGCCCCGAACCCGGAAGGGATTTATCTGGAAACGGTGGAACTGCGCATGGAGCAGCTTACCCCCGGTCAGGCAGTGGTGCTTTACTGGAAAGCGCCGGGTCAGGCGGATTTTTCCGCGGCCCAAATGGTGTATGCCCAAAAGACCGCCGACGGGGTGTACCGCTTTGATCTGGGCGGGTGCGTGGTAAGCGAGATCCGCCTGGACCCGGACAGCGTGGGCGGTGTGACCACCCGCTTTGACGGGGTCACCCTGAACCCGGCCGAGGGCTGGTATACCGCCTTTGTTCCCACCGCCACCGGCCTTGTGCTGGGGCTGCTTGTGCCGCCGGTGCTTGTTGCGGTGCTGTGGGAGCTGTGGGCAATTTTAGAGCCTGAACCTTTCAAAAAGGAGAAATGAGCTTGCAGTATTTTGATCTGGTTTTAAGTTTTACGGCCCTGTTCGGCCTGTGCGCCTTCCTTACGCTGAAGGCACGGCTGCACAGTGCGCTGGCTCCGCTGACCGCGCTGGGCATCACCGGCATCTGGTTTACGTTGGTCGGCGTGGCGGATCTGCTGGTGGCGGGCGGCTGGGTGTTCTATCTGGCGGCCTGGGGCCTGGGCGCGTTTGCTCTGGTGCAAAAACGCAGCGAGGCCCGGCGGCTGCTCAGCCCCGGCGCGGTGGTGTTCTGGGGATTGGCAATCAGCTTCGCGGTGTATTTTTCCATCCGCCAGCCCATGTTCCACAAGTTCGACGAGTTCAGCTTCTGGGGCCCGGCGGCACAGATGACCAGTACCACCAACCACCTGTACACCATCTGCGAATACGGCGCCCCCTGGCAGGCCACCCAGAACTGCGGCCTGATCGTGCTGAGCTATTTTGTGCAGTTCTTCGGGGCCTTTGCCCCCTTCAAGGTATATCTGGCCTACGACCTGCTTCTGTTTGGCTGCATTGCCGCGCTGGTGGGGGCCATCGGGTTCAAAAATTACCGGCTGGCCCTGCCCATGGCGGTGATCGGCTGGTGCACGCCCTGGTTCTTCACGGTATATGCCCGCACTATCTACCTGGACGACACCTACATGAGCACCTACGGCGACGTGCCCGCCGGTATGCTGGCGGGCGGCGCGGTGGCCATGTGGATCGCCCTGCGCAGCGAAAAGGGCACGGGGCCCCGCTGGGCGGTGCTGCCGGTGCTGGCTCTGATGGCTAACATCAAGGACAACACCTTCCCCATTGCGCTGATTGTGGCGGGCTGCATCGCGGCGGATGCCTTCCTCTTTGACTACGCGGCCCGCTGGAAAGAGGGCCTTGCCCGGCGCTTCGGTTTTGCGGTGCTGTGCCTGGCGGTGCCCATGGCCCAGTATAAGGTGTGGAGCAACTATATCGCGGTGCTGGTGCAGAAAAACGCCGAGAGCGGCGGTACCGGCACCACCTCGCTGAGCCCCTTTGGCGCAGCGCTGCAGGGAACGAAGATGCTTCTGGGTCTGTCGGTACCGGAGGAGTACGCTGCCCGACAGGAGCAGTTCTACACCGCCATGGCCAACATGTGGGACGCATTTTTCAGCAGTGAAAAATGGACTCTTTCCATGATCGGCCCGGGCGTGGTGGTCACGGTGCTGATCCTCGTTCTGTTTGTGATCGCGCTGGTGTTCGCAAAGGGAATGCGCCAGCGGCTGCGTGTTTTGTGCTGGATGGGCTTGAGTTCCCTCGGCTTTGTGGCGTATAACTATGTGTTGGCGCTGAGCTACGGCTTCATCTTCAAACCATCCCAGGCCACGGATCTGATCGATTATTCCCGTTATATGTACACCTATTACATCGCCTGGTTCCTGATGGCCGCGGCTGTTCTGGCCTGGGTGGTGCAGACCGGCCGATGGCGGCTGCTGGGGCAGGCCGGTGCGCTGACCTTTGCCTGCCTGATGCTGGTGCGGGTGAACATGATGGTGCTGCCCCAGATGAGCGTGCTGGGCTTTTCCGATGCCACCTTTGCGGATCAGTATCTGATCATGGAAAAGGTGGACGCGGTGAAGGATGAGATTGACGAGGACGACCGCATCTTCTTTGTGAGCCAGGGCGACGACGGCCTGCTCTGGTTCACCTACAGCTGCTACTTCCAGCCCAACATTCTGGATTACAGTGGTTGGGAGAAAAACGAGGAATCCGGCCTGTACGGTGCGGGCGGCGGCAGCTTCTGCCTGCCCGAGAACATGCCCGACCCCAGTGTGGAGGGCGCGATCTACTTCCACGCCTACAGCACCGAGGACTTTGCAAAGGCAGTGGCCGAGAGCGGTTGCGACTACATCTTTGTGGACAAGCTGGACGCGGGCTTTGTGGCCGGATACGGCAGCCTGTTCACCGACGGCTTGGCCGCCGCCGAAAATGGCGAGACGTTGCTCTACCGCATCACGCCCGACGGCTATGAGCCGGTCGCAATGGAGGTGCCCCGATGATCGCAAAACTGAAACAATGGCTGGGCCGCCCGGCCTTTCTGCCGATTTTGTGCTATGCGGTGGCGGTGATCGTCTGGCTGGGGAGCAGCGTGTGGAGCCTTGGTACGGACATGATCGCCAAGGCGGGCGGAACGCTTTATGAGTGCGAGCTCACGGTGGACAATTTTGAACTGGTGGACATGCAGCTGCTGGAAAACGGCAGCTACATCACCACCAGCGGCGACCCCCAGATGATCTGGCGCAACACCGACGGCATGACGGTGCGAACTCTGCGCCTGACCGCCAGCTTTGACCGCAGCCCTCGGGAGATGTGCCTGTACTACACAAACGCCGAAGGGGAGCCCTTCAGCGTGAACAAGCGGGTGTTCGCTGCCCAGCAGGACAACGGCAGTTATGTGTACACCCTGCCCCAGGGCAACATCGCCGCTCTGCGGCTGGACCCCTGCAGCCCGGAGGAGGAAAAGCCCGTAACCATGACGCTTTCCGGCTTTTCCATGAACGAGTCGGCCAGCGTGGTCAGCTACTTTGCCCCCGGCTGGTACGGGGCCATGGAACTGGTGCTTTACCCGGGGCTCGCAGCCTGCGCACTGTCGCTGGCTCAGAGCGCCTGGCAAACATACAAAAGCAAGAAGCGCTGAGCGCCGCCCCAAAAGCGGCCCGGCGCCAGCCCAATGTTTGGAAAAGAGGTTATTGAAAATGGCAAACTTTATTCCTTTGTCTGTTCCCAATTTTTCCGGCAAGGAAAAAGAATATGTGAGTGACGCGGTGGTCAGCGAGTGGGTGTCCACCGGCGGCAGCAAGGTGGGCGACTTTGAAAAGGCCATCGCCGACTATGTGCACATGGACCGGGCCGTGGCCTGCAACTGTGGCTCCTCCGGCCTGCATTTGGCCATGCTGATTTCCGGCGTGGGTGCGGGCGACGAGGTGATCGTGCCCACCCTCACCTTCATCGCCGCGGTCAACCCGGTGCGCTACGCAAACGCCGAGCCGGTGTTCATCGGCTGTGACGACAGCCTGTGCATGGATCCCGCCGCCGCCGAGCGCTTCTGCAAAGAGGAGTGCCACATGGAAGACGGCAAGCTGATCAACAACACCTCCGGCCGCCATGTGAAGGCCCTGCTGGTGGTGCACGTGTTCGGCAATATGGCGGATATGGTGGAGTTCACCCGCATTGCAAAGGAATACAACCTGATCCTGATCGAGGATGCCACCGAGGCGCTGGGCACCTACTACACCAGCGGCCCCTTCGCGGGCAAATACGCCGGCACCATCGGCGACGTGGGCGTTTACAGCTTCAACGGCAACAAGCTGATCACCACCGGCAGCGGCGGCATGGTGGTTTCCAACCATCCGGACTGGGCCGAGCATGCAAAGCATCTGTCCACCCAGGCCAAGGCCGACGAGCTGCAGTTCTTGCACGACGAGGTGGGCTATAACTACCGCCTGACCAACCTGCAGGCGGCGCTGGGTCTGGCTCAGATCGAGCAGGTGGAGGGCTTCATCGCCCATAAGCACGAGATGTGGCAGATGTACAAGGACGCGCTGGACGGCAAGAACGGCTACCGCATCCTGCCCTTCCGGGACGACTGCACCCGCCCCAACAAGTGGTTCTTCTCCCTTTATCTGGAGGATCCCCGCCATCAGCGGGATCAGGTGATCCAGGCGCTGAAGGAGCAGAAGATTCAGACCCGCCCGGTGTGGGCCCTGATCCACGAGCAGGCCGACTACGGCAAAAATCAGGTGTTCAGCGACGAAAAGGCCCAGGATTACCGGGCCAAGATCGTGAACCTGCCCTGCTCCACCAACCTGACCCGCGAGGACTGCCAGCGGGTCATCGACGCGCTGCTGGCGCTGTAACAATACATCGACGAAAGAGAGGCGAGCGCCCATGCTGCGCATCGACGAGCTGCTGATCGACGAAAACACCAGTGTGCTGGATACCCTGAAAAAGCTGGACGAGACCGGCCAGCGCATCCTGTTCATTGCTCCGGAGGGAAAGTTGGCGGCAGCGGTGACCGACGGCGACATCCGCAAGTACATTCTGCGGGGCGGCGCGCTGGAAGGCCCGCTGCGCGAAGCCGCAAACTACCACCCCAAGAGCCTGCCGCTGGAGCAGCGTGCCCGGGCCCGTTCCTACATTGAGGAGCAGGGTATCGACGCGCTGCCTCTGCTGGACAAGCAGGGCCGTATTGCGGACATCATCTTCACCAGCGGCGTGGATCTGGACAACCGCACCTGCGCCGGGCTGCCGGTGGTTATCATGGCCGGCGGTCTGGGCACCCGCCTGTACCCCTACACCAAGATCCTGCCCAAGCCCCTGATCCCGGTGGGCGAGCGCCCCATCCTGGAGCTGATCATCGACCGCTTCTGTGATTTTGGCTGCACCGATTTCCATCTGGTGGTCAACTACAAAAAGAACATGATCAAGAGCTACTTCAACGATCTGGAGAAGAGCTATCGTGTTTCCTATGCGGATGAGGACGAGCCTCTGGGCACCGGTGGCGGTCTGTGCCTTTTGAAGGGCAAGCTGGACAACACCTTTTTCCTGTCCAACTGCGACATCCTGCTGGATGCCGATTACGGCGATATCCTGAACTACCACAAGAGCCAGGGCAACATCATCACCATGGTCTGTGCGGTGAAGCACTTCACCGTGCCCTACGGCGTGATCGAGCTGAACAACGACGGCACCATCCAGACCATGCGGGAAAAGCCGGAGATGAACTTCCTCACCAACACCGGCGTGTATGTGGTGGAGCCCCGTGTGGTGGAGGAGCTGGAGGACGGCAAAAAGCAGGGCTTTACCGACATCATCGAGCATTACCGGGCTGCCGGCGAAAAGGTGGGTGTATACCCCATCAGCGAGCAGAGCTGGATGGACATGGGCCAGATCGAAGAGCTGGATCACATGCGCCGCCGGCTGGAAGGAAACAGCTGAATTTCCACAAAACGGCCGGAAGTCGGTCGAAAACCGGTGAAAATCAGTTGAAAAGTGTATAAAAATTACGTTTTGTATAAGAAATGGAGCGATTCCATGAGCGTTTTGATCATTGCGGAAGCCGGTGTGAACCACAACGGCAGCCTGGAGCTGGCCAAGAAGATGGCCCTTGTGGCCAAGGAGTGCGGCGCGGATGTGGTGAAATACCAGACCGCCGTGCCCGAGCTGGTGATCTCCAAATTTGCCCAGAAGGCGGAGTACCAGAAGCGGGAGACCGGGGCCGAAGAAAGCCAGCTGGAGATGGTGCGCCGCATCCACTTCGGCTTTGAAGCCCATAAGGAGCTGAAGGAATACTGCGATTCCATCGGCATCCAGTATCTGTCCGCCCCCTTCGATCTGCCCAGCGTGGAGTTTCTGGCCGGGTTGGATCTGCCCATGTGCAAGGTGCCCAGCGGCGAGATCACCAACCTGCCCTATCTGGAGGCGGTGGGCCGCACCAAAAAGCCGGTGATTCTTTCCACCGGCATGAGCACCCTGCCCGAAATCGAGGATGCCCTGAGCATTCTGGAGGACAACGGCTGCCCCGGGGTGACCGTGCTGCACTGCAACACCGAGTACCCCACCCCTTATGAGGATGCGAACCTGCTGGCCATGCTGGAGCTGGGCGAACAGTTCGGCCTGCCCTACGGCCTTTCCGACCACACCTCCGGCTGGGAGTGTGACGTGGCGGCGGTGGCACTGGGAGCTACGGTCATTGAAAAGCACTTCACGCTGGACAAAACCATGGAGGGCCCGGATCACAAGGCAAGTCTGGAGCCCGCCGAGCTGAAGGCCATGGTGCAGGCGGTGCGCCACACCGAGGCCGCCCTGGGCACCGGCCGCAAGGCAGTGAGTGCCAGCGAGGCCAAGAACAAGCCCATCGCCCGCAAGAGCATCGTGGCGGCCCGGGCCATCAAGGCGGGGGAGACCTTCACCGCCGAAAACCTGACCACCAAACGCCCCGGCGACGGCATCAGCCCCATGCGCTGGTACGAGGTGCTGGGCAAGACCGCTGGGCGCGATTTTGAAGAGGACGAAAAGATCGAGCTGTAATGCGTGCAGCGCCGCGCTTTTGACGCTCTGTGTTTCAGGGCGGCGCGATCCAAAAAGCAAAAGGGGGTGCTGCCCATGGCAGCCCAGCCAAAGACCCTTGCGGTCGTCACCGGAACCCGGGCCGAGTACGGCCTGCTGCGTCCGGTGATCCAAAAACTGTTGAAATCGGACGATTTTATACTGAAAGTATTGGTTACCGGCGCCCATCTGGCCCCGGAATTCGGCAATACCGTGCAGGAGATCGAGGCGGACGGGGTACCCATTGCCGCTCGTATCCCCATTCTGAAATTCGGCACCGGCCCGCTGGCTACGGCGGACACGGTGGCTTATACCATCCAGCAGTTCAGCCGCTGGTTCTGGGAGCATAAGCCGGACGCAGTGCTGGTGCTGGGCGACCGGTACGAGATTTTTGCAGCGGCACAGGCCGCGGCCATGACCGGGGTGCCCATCGCCCACATCAGCGGCGGCGACGTGACTCTGGGTGCAGCAGACGACTACTACCGTCACTGCATCACCAAAATGGCCCACCTGCATTTCCCCAGCTGCGCGGAGTATGCCCGGCGGGTCATCCGTATGGGCGAAGCGCCGGACACCGTGTTCAACGTGGGCGGTCTGGGGGATGAGAACATCCGCACCATGCCCAAGATGAGCCGGGAAGAGCTGAGCGAGAGCTTGGGCTTTGACCTGAGCGGGCCCTTTGCGCTGGTCACCTTCCACCCGGAGACTGCCGGAGGGGCCAGCCCCACCCAGCAGGTGGCCCAGCTGCTGGATGCCATGGAGCAGCTGCAAAAGACCCAGCCGGTGCGCTGGCTCATCACCAAGGCCAACGCGGACGCGGGCGGCCTTGCCATCAATGAGCTGATCGACCGGTGGGTAGAAAAATATCCCGACAGGGCAATTGCCTTTACAAGCCTCGGGGTCAAGCGGTATCTGTCCGCCATGGCCTGCGCGGCGGCGGTGGTGGGCAATTCCTCCTCCGGTGTGGTGGAAACCCCCACCTTTGGGGTGCCCACGGTGAACATCGGCGAGCGGCAGGCCGGGCGGATCATCTGCCCCAATGTGATCTGCTGCCCCGCCGAGAAAACAAAAATTCTGACGGCGCTCAAAACCGCCTTTAGCCCGAAATTTGCTGCAAAGGCAAAGCGGACCGTGAGCCCCTACAATGGGGGCGATACCAGCGGTCGCATCGTGCAGATTCTGCGCCAGCAGCTGGCCCGGCCGGAGTTTGGCGCGCCCAAGGGGTTCTACGATGGACCCGTGGAGTAAGCATTATCCCATGGCCCCGGGTATGGTCCGCAAAGCGGCGTTCAAACCGGGCCAGCGGGTGCTTGCCATCAGTGACATCCATGGCTGCAAAGCCCTGCTGGAACGGCTTTTGCAAAAGCTGGACTACCGCCTCGGCACCGATGCGCTGGTGCTGGCGGGGGATCTTCTGACCAAGGGCGAGGAGAACATGGCCATGCTGGAATTCGCCATGGAGCTGGCAGCGTTGCCGGACGTGTACATTCTGCTGGGCAACTGCGACGGCATGAACGATGAGGCCGAGGCCCCCTGGCTGCCGTTCTTTCTGGACCGCCAGCCAAGGCAGCTGTTCTGGGAGCAGTGCGCGAAACAGGGCATTGGCCGCAGCGAGGCGCTGGCGGATGCCCACGGCACCATTCAGGCCCTTTGCCGGGCCTATCCGAAGCAGGCGGCCTTTCTGGCTGGGCTGCCCCGGATTCTGGAAAGCGAGCAGTACTATTTCGCCCACGCGGCCATGGATGCGGCCCTGCCGCCGGATAAACAGGATCCGGTGGATGTGATTACCCGGCGCGCCTTTCTGCAAAGTGCCGGGGCCTTTGACCGGCTGCTGGTGGTGGGCCATTACCCGGCCTGCAATTACGACCTGACCGAGTGCCGCCTTTCCCCTTATGAGGATAAGGCGCGGAAGATCCTCTGCATCGACGGGGGAAACCGGGTCAAGACCGGCGGCCAGCTGAACGGCGCGGTTTTGCAGGATGGAGAATACCTGGGCTGTGAGTGGGTGGACGATCTGCCCGCCGTGCGGGTGCTGTGCCCGCAGACGGAAAGTCCCGCCACCGTGAACATCAACTGGCCCAATTACGCGGTGCAGCCGCTGGAATGGCAGGGCGGCTGGTGCCGCTGCCGCCACGAGGCCACCGGCCGGGAATTCCGTGCCCCTGCAAAGCTGGTGAAGCAGACGGAAACCGGCTGGAAGCTGGCGGACGATTACACCGACTACCGCCCGCCGTTGAAAGCGGGCCAGCAGGTGGGCCTTGCCGCCCGGGCAGGGGACTGGGCCCTTATCAAAACCGGCGACCGGCCCGGCTGGGTTCCGGCCGACCGGCTGCAACTGGAATGATTCCCGGCGGGCGGCAAAAGAACCGCCGGAACAAAAACGCGAGGTGTGAACAAATGAAACTTTTGATCGTGGGTCTGGGCAGCATGGGCAAGCGCCGTGCCCGCCTGGCCAGGGGAATGGACGCATCCATCCAGATCAGCGGCGTGGACACCACCGAGTCCCGCCGGGCCGAGGCCGAGGGCCTGGGCATCACCGCCTATGCCAGCATCGGCGAAGCGGTGGCGGCGGACAAATTCGACGCGGCGCTGGTCTGCACCGCCCCCATCACCCATGCGGCCATTATCAGCGAGCTGCTGGACGCCGGCCTGCCGGTGTTCACCGAGCTGAATCTGGTGAGCGACGGCTACGAGGAGAACATGAAAAAGGCCAGAGAGAAGGGCCTGCCCCTGTTCCTTTCCTCCACCATGCTCTACCGGGGCGAGACCCAGTACATCAAGCGGCAGGTGGAAGCCTTCGATAAACCGGTGAACTACATCTACCACATCGGCCAGTACCTGCCGGACTGGCACCCCTGGGAGAACTACAAGAACTTCTTCGTGGGCGACAAGCGCACCGGCGGCGTGCGGGAGATCTTCGGCATCGACCTGCCCTGGCTGCTGGATACCTTCGGACCGGTGAAGAGCCTGCATGTGGAAAAGGATAAGATCAGCCAGCTGGAGGTGGACTACCCGGACAGCTATTTTGTGACCCTGCGCCACGAAAACGGCGTGAAGGGCATGCTGGCGGTGGATGTGGTAAGCCCCAAGGCGGTGCGCAACTTTGAATGCTTTGGCGAAGGGCTGCACCTGTTCTGGGAGGGCAACCCCAGAAGCCTTTACACCTTCGACCACGACAAGGGCGAAAAGCTGCCGGTGAACACCTACGAGAGCTTTGAGCACGATTCCCGTTACAGCGACAACATCGTGGAAAACGCCTATGTGGACGAGCTGGCCAACTTCTTCGCGGTGCTCAAGGGCGCCGAGCAGCCCCGTTACAGCTTTGAAAAGGATCTGGAGACCATCCGGCTGATCGAGGCCATCGAGGAGGCGTAAGCCTGTTTTGGCCAATCTCCAACACAAAGAAAAGGAGGAAGCACCATGAAAGTATTGTTTGTGGGCCTGGGTTCCATCGGCAAGCGGCATCTGAACAACCTGATCCACATCGCCTCCCGACGGGGCATTCCGCTGGAGGTGGACGCGCTGCGCTCCAGCCTGAAGCCCCTGCCCCCGGAGCTGGCGGCGGTAATCAAGCACCAGTACATCGACTTTGAGCAGCTGGGCCATTACGACGTGGCCTTCATCACCAACCCCACCAGTCTGCACGCTTCCACGCTGGCGGATCTGGCGGGCAAGGCCGAGAATCTGTTCATCGAAAAGCCCATCTTTGACCACACCAATTACGATCTGGCCGAGCTGGGGCTGGAAACCCAGAAGGCCTATGTGGCCGCGCCCATGCGCTGGTGCGGCACCTTTCTGGCGCTGAAAAAGCTGATGCCCACCCTGCGGCCCTATTCTGCCCGGGTGATCTGCTCGTCCTATCTGCCGGACTGGCGGCCCGGCGTGGACTACCGGAAGGTCTACTCCGCCCACAAGGACATGGGCGGCGGCGTGACCATCGACCTGATCCACGAGTGGGACTATATGGTGGAGCTGTTCGGAAAACCTCTGGAAAGCTACAACTTCAAGGGTACCTACTCTGATCTGGAAATCGATTCGGACGATCTGTCCGTCTACATCGCCCGGTATCCCCACATGCTGGCGGAGATCCATCTGGACTACTTCGGCCGCACCTACCGGCGCACCATCGAGCTGTTCTGCGCCGACGGCACCGTGACTGCCGACTTCGGCGCGGGTACCCTGACGCTGGCCAACGGTCTGGTGCAGCATTTTGAGGAGCCGGTGAACGACCGCTATATGCGGGAGATGGAATACTTCCTGGACTATGCCATCAACGGCCAGGGCGAGAGCATCAACAGCCCGGCCATGGCGCTGGATGTGCTCAAGCTGACTCTGGGCGAGGAATAAAGCAAGGGGGCCGCCTGCAATCATGCGGTGGCTCCCGAGGAATCAATCCGAAAGAAGGAACGAAACGTGGAAAAACTGCTCATCACCATCTGCGGCCGTGCCGGCAGCAAGGGATTTAAAAACAAGAACCTGAAGGTGTTCTGCGAAAAGCCGCTGGTGTATTACACCCTGAGCGCCGCTTCGCTGTTCAAGGCCACCCGGCCGGACGTGCAGGTTGACATCTGCCTGAACACCGACAGCCAGGCGCTGGCGGATCTGGTGGCCGCCAAATACCCGGAGGTGGTGTTCCTGCCCCGCGGCGAGGCTTTGGGCGGCGACACCGTGCCCAAGATGGCCGTCTTTCAGGACAGCCTGGCCCGCATGGAAAAAGCCAACGGCTGCACCTATGATTATGTGATGGATCTGGACATCACCAGCCCGCTGCGCACCGCAAAGGACGTGCAGAACGCCTTCGAAATGAAGGCTTCCCGCCCGGATCTGGATCTGGTGTTCAGCGTGACCGAGTCCCGCCGGAACCCCTGCTTCAACATGGTGCGGGACTGCGGCGACCATGTGGAAAAGGGCATCGACAACGCCACCTACACCGCCCGCCAGCAGGCCCCGGTGTTCTACGATGTGAACGCCAGCATCTATGTGTTCCGCCGGGATTTTCTGACGAACAACACCACCGGCATTCTGTGGGACGGCAAGATCGGCGTGAGCAAAATGCTGGACACCGGCGTGCTGGACATCGACAGCGAGGAGGATTTCCTGCTGATGGAGGTTATCGCGGGTCATCTGTTCAAAACGCTGTCGGAGTTTGCCCAGGTGCGGGACAACATTCGGGAATAAGACGCGGCGCGGGGGCAAAATGCCCTCGCGCTGAAATCTGTTATCGAGGGATACCATGGGAAAGACACAAACATCCTGCGCCCGTGCGCAGCGGAATAACCTGATTTTCTGCTTTGCACTGGCCATGGTGCTGGTGGGCGGCATCTATCTGCTGTTGGGCTTCTGGCCCTTTGGCGATGGAACCATGCTTACCGGTGACCTGAACGGCCAGTATGTGGCCTACCTGGCCGATCTCAAACGCCGGGCAGCGGAAGGCGGCTTTTTTTACAGCTTCGCCAAGCTGTGCGGCGGCAGTACGCTGGGGCTGTTCGCCTATTACATGGCCAGCCCCTTTAATCTGATCCTGCTGGCGCTGCCACTGCGCATGATTCCGGTGGCGGTGCAGCTGATGTTCTGGCTGCGCACCGCCTTTACTGCCACGGCCTGCTGCTTCTTTTTGCAAAAGCATCTGAACAGCGCCAGCCCGCTGCTGGCGGCAATCAGTCAGGGCTACGGCCTGTGCGCCTTCTGTGTGGTGTACAGCCAGAATGTGATCTGGATGGACGTGGTACTGCTGGCGCCGCTGGTGCTGTGGGCGCTGGAGCGGCTGGTAGACACCGGCCGCCACTGGCCCTTTCTGTGGCTGGTGTTTGCCTGCGTGGTATTGAATTTTTACAGCGCCTGGGCGGTGTGTCTGTTCAGCGTGATCTACTTTTTCTATTACTGGGTCACCAGCGAGCGGCTGGCGCAGCGCACGGCACAGCTGTTTGCCCGGCGATTCGCCCGGTTTGCCGGCAGCGGTGTGCTGGCGGCGGGGCTGGGGATGGTGCTGCTGTATCCGGCACTGACGGAAATTGAAGAGAGCAAGGGCGCGCTGTTCGCCATGGGTCTTTCGCTGGAAACGAATTTCAGCCTGCCCCGGCTGGTGTGGCAGCTGTTCTTCGGCAATTTCTTCTGGGAGGACGTGACCGGTGGCCTGCCCAACATTTACTGCGGCGTATTCTGTGTGGCGCTGGGGCTGTTCTTCTTTTTCAGCGACCGGATTCGCCTGCGGGAAAAGCTGGCCGCGGCCGGGGTGCTGGCGGCGCTGGTGCTCAGCTTCTGGGTCAGCGGTATTGACCTTGTCTGGCACGGCTTCAAGGAGCCGGTCTGGTTCCCCTACCGTTACAGCTTTCTGGCCAGCCTGTTTCTGTTGCTGCTGGCGGCGCGGGCACTGCTGACAGCACGCCCAAAGCTCTGGGCTTTCGCCGCTGCCGCCGTGCTGGGGGCACTCTGGCTGGCGGGTTACACCGCCACCGCCGGTGAGGAATTCTCCGCCCTCAAGCTGGTTATGTGCGGCGGGCTGTATTACGGTGTTCTGATCTGTGTGTGGCTGCTGGGCGCAAAACGCAGCGCAGCCCTGCTGGGCACGGCGGGCTTTTGCTGCCTTGCTGCGGCGGACATGGGCGCCAACAGCATGCTGAGCCTGCGCAAGTTCGAGAGCTACTCCAAAAGCGGTTTTGAGACCTTTTATGATCAGGGCCGCCAGGTTGTGGAGGCGCTGGAGCAGAAGGACGAGGGATACTACCGGCTGGAAAAGAACTACATGCGCACCCTCAACGACCCCATGCTGCTGGGCTACTGGGGCATCAGCCATTATTCCTCCACCAAGGCCAGCACCGCAAAGCCCATGTTGGAGCAGCTGGGCTATGTGAACTATACCACCTACGGCTGGGGCTCCACCGCTGTGGCAGACAGCCTGCTGGGCATTAAATACTTATATACCGACGGCAGCCGCCCGATACCCGGGCCCTATCAGAAGCTGGAGCTGGGCACCGAGCTGGAGGTGTACGAAAACCCCTATGCGCTGCCGCTTGCCTATGTGGGCAGCACCGATGCGCTGGCTGTGGACGTGGAAAGCAGCGGAAATACCTTCCAGCTGCAAAACGAAATGCTGCAGGCGCTGGTGCCCGGCACGGCCGACGCGCTGCTGCCTGCCGGGAACGTTACGGTGGACGAGCAGGCCAAGGGGCTCACGGTGTATTTTACTGCACCGGTGAGCGGGCCCTGTTATCTGGCGGTGCCGGATACCGGCAACTTCCTGCCGGCAGACGTGAAGGTGGACGGAGAGCTGCTGGGCGAGTATTTCCAGGGGGATTCTCTGGGCGGCGTGTTCCCGCTGGGCAGCTTTGAAGCAGGCCAGACCGTATGCCTGCAGCTGGGCGTGGAGGATCCGGCGCAGTATCTGGACAAACTGCAGGTTTACAGCCTGAATGAATCGGTGCTGGCCGGGGCCGTTGACCGGCTGAAGGCGAGCGCCCCTGTTGATCTGACCATCCGGGAGGGGGGCAGCATCCGGGTGACCGCGCAGGGCGGCGAAGAGAATGATCTGCTGGTGCTGCCCTTTGCCTGGGAGGATGAAGCCCACTGGACCGCTGAGCGAAACGGCGAGCCGGTGGCGGTGGAGCAGGTGTTTGAGGGCATGATGGGCGTGCGGCTGGAACCGGGCGAAAACCAGATCCGGCTGACCTACCATCACCCGGGTGCGGCTGTTGGTGCGGCAGTAAGCGGCCTGTGCCTGATTGCCGTGCTGGGCTGGTATGGAGCGCAGCGATACAAAACCCAGAAGGATAGGAGAGAAACGATATGAACGACCAGCAGAGCGTGCTGGAATTTGTGATGGAGGCAGCCGAGGTACTGCTGAAAAACGGCGCCGAGGTGAGCCGTACGCAACAGACCATGGAGATCATGGCCAAAAGCCTGGGAGTGGACAGCTTCCACGGCTATGTGCTCACCAACGGTCTGTTTGCCAGCATGGGCTTGGATTACGGCCAGCCTGCCCAGATCCGCAGTGTGCCTGCCAGCGAGGTGCATCTGGGCCGGGTGGAGGCGGTGAATGCCCTTTCCCGAAAAATCGCCCAGGGGCAGGTGAGCCTGGGGGAGGCCCGTGAGGAGCTCCAGCGCATTAAAACCATGCCCTACGCGCCCAACCGGGATCAGATTCTGGCCTGCGGCGTGGGCAGTGCCTGCTTTGCGCTGATGTTCGGAGGCATCTGGCAGGACGGCCTGATCGCGCTGGCGGTGGGCCTGGGTCTGCAGGTGTTTCTGCTGTGGATGGGCCGCTGGGGCCTGAACAAGCTGATCACCAAGTTCCTTGGGGCGGCTTTTGTGGCGCTGGCCACCATGCTGCTGTTCCTCACCGGTTTCGGGCAGAACATGGACAAATCCATCATCGGTGCGCTGATGCCGCTGGTGCCGGGTATGGCGCTCACGCTGGGAATTCGCGACCTGATCATGGCGGACTTTCTCTCCGGAACCATCCGCATGCTGGACGCTCTGCTCACTGCTGCCTGCATTGCCTGCGGTGTGGGCCTGATCCTTGGTCTGGCCACCATGATTCCGGGGGTGAACGTATGATGATGCTGATTGAATTTCTCCGGCAGCTGGCGCTGGCTTTTTTGGGCACCGTCTGCTTTGGCCTGCTGTTCCATGTGCCGCCCCGGCATTTTGCCGCCTGTGGCATTGTGGGCGCCATCGGCTGGCTGGTCTACTGGGTCATGATGCTGGTGCAGCCCAGCGCGGTGCTGGCAAGTCTGGTGGCGGTGATTCCGCTTACCGTTGCCACCCGGGTGTTCGCGGTGGTACGCCGCGCTCCGGTCACCCTGTTTCTGATTCCCGGCATCTTTCCGCTGGTACCCGGTGCAGGCATCTACTACACCGCCTACGCCTTCATCACCGGCGACACCGCCCAGTGTGCGGCCAAGGGCGCCGAGACGCTGAAGATCGCCGTGGCGCTGGCAATGGGAATTGCAGTGGTCATGTCCATCCCCATGAAGCCCAGCAACCTGCGCCGGGATCGGCGCTGAATGAAAACAGAAAAAATTACTTTCCATAAAAATCCCCCTGCGGACGGCAAGCCGCAGGGGGATTTTTTGCGCAAAAGGGCGACTCCGGGCGAAGTGTTGCCCGAACCGTCCGGAACCCTGTTCCCGCTTTCGGCATAGCCTGTCGAAAAAAGGGGGGATTCGGGTGAAGAAAAAATTCATCCTTTCCGTGGGGTTCGGCGTGCTGTGGCTCACACTGTCGATATGGCTGTCGATCCCGTGGATTCAGTCGGCCGCAGAGTTTTTTGCCACCGGTCTATGTGTGGGCGGTGCTCACGGGGGTGGCGTTTCTGTCGGGCTATCCGATGAGCGCCATGTTCTTTTCCAATCTGCTGCACCGAAGGGTGCGGGAATATCCGAAAACCGATGAGGATACCACAGTCATTCTGTGCGCCCACAACGAGGAGGAAAGCATCGCCGGCACCATTCAGGCGCTGTTGTGCCAGAACTACGGCGGACGCATCTGCATTCTGGCGGTGGACAATGCCTTCACCGACGGCACAAAGGCCCGGATTCAGGCTATGGCACGCCTTGCGCCGCAGAATCGGCCGGTGCGGTATCTGTACTGCGGCCAGCCGGGCAAGGCGAATGCGCTGAATCTGGGGCTCAGTCGGGTGCGCACCCGCCATTTTCTCACGGTGGATGCGGACACCTGGCTGGAGAAAAACGCGGTGCAGCGGATCATGAACCATATCACGGCGGCCAGACGGGGCTGCGTGGCGGGTAACCTGTTTGTGCAGAAAAAAGCCCCCTGCCGGCAGGCAGAGGGCTTTTGCGGGTTTGAGAAAAACGCTTACAGCGCGGTGTACTCGCGGGCGATGCGGGCAGCCACACGGGCATTGTTGTAGGCCAGCTGGATGTTGGTGGCCAGGCTGCGGCCCTGGGTGTATTCCACAATATGGGCCAGCAGGTAGGGGGTGATGTTCTTGCCGCGCACGCCGTCGGCGTTGGCGCTGGCCAGAGCCTTGTCGATGATGGCGCTCATCTCGTCGAAGTCCATGGCGAACTCCTCGGGCACCGGGTTGCCGATCAGCATGCCACCGGCAAGGCCCAGATCCCACTTGGTCTTGGCGATCCTGGCAACGTCGGCAGCGTCCTTGGCGGCGTAGTCCACGCCGAAGCCGCTCTTACGGCAGTAGAAGGCGGGGAAGTCGCTGGTCTGGAAGCCCAGAACGGGAACGCCCATGGTCTCCAGATATTCCAGAGTCAGGCCGATGTCCAGAATCATCTTGGCGCCCGCGCAGACCACGGCCACAGAGGTGTGGGCCAGCTCCTGCAGGTCGGCGCTGATGTCCATGGTGGTTTCGGCGCCGCGATGTACGCCGCCGATGCCACCGGTGGCAAAGAACTTGATGCCAGCCAGGCTGGCCAGAATCATGGTGGAAGCCACAGTGGTGGCGCCGGTGCCGCCCTCGGCCAGAATGATGGGCAGGTCGCGGCGGCTTACCTTCACAACGCCTTCGCCCTTGCACATCAGCTCCAGCTCCCCGGCAGACAGGCCCACCTTCATGCGGCCGTCGATGATGGCCATGGTGGCGGGAACAGCGCCCTCGGCGCGGATGATCTTCTCTACCTCAGCGGCGAATTCCAGGTTCTGGGGGTAGGGCATACCGTGGGAGAGGATGGTGCTCTCCAGCGCAACAACGGGCTTGCCCTCTTCCAGAGCGGTCTTAATCTCGGGGGTGATGTCCAGATACTGCTTCAGATTCATTTCACATACTCCTTTATCATTTGTTGAATGGCTTGTTCGCTCATGTCGGGGTTGATGGTGTCCTTGCCGCTGATGGCCACAAGGCCGGCGCCCAGAGCCCAGTCCAGAATCTCACTTTCGTCCAGCCCCTTGCGGGTGGCGTGCAGGATGCCCGCCATGGTGGCGTCGCCTGCGCCGGTGGCATTGACCATCCTGTCGAAGCGGCGGCTGCGCCGGTGGATGCTGCCGCCCGGCCCCTTGTAATAGATGCCGTCCGCGCCGAGACTCACAAAGACCCGGCGTACGCCTGCGGCAAGCACGCGGGTGCAGGCCTCTTCCAGATCCTCTTCGGTGGCAATGGGCATGTCCGCCAGAATCTCCATCTCCAGCCGGTTGGGTTTGATGGTGTCGAACCGGCCCAGAATGGGCACCAGCTTGCGGGCCCAGGTGGTGCTCACCGGGTCCACACACAGGGGCGCAGTGCAGTGGGCGGTCAGATAATTCAGCGCGCTGGCGGAAAGGTTACCGTCGCACACCACCAGTTCGGCCCCGTTCAGAAGCTCCATCTGGCCGGCCACAAAGCCCTCGTCCATCTCGGTGAGAATGCGCATGTCGCTCATGGCTACCAGCATATCGCCGGCGGAGTCCATGATGGAGATGTAGGTGGAGGAGGAATGCCTCGGCCGGGTGAGCATGCCGTCGGTGCCCATGCCCAGTGCCTGGCAGCCGGTGCGCAGCATCTGACCGTAGGCATCGTCGCCCACTGCAGTTACAATCTGGCAGGCTTCGCCCAGACGGGTGAGGTTGTCCAGAATATTGCGCATCACGCCGCCCATGGACAGATGCAGCCGACCGGGATTGGAATCCCGCATGATCAGGGGCGCGAAGCTCTGGCCGTGAATGTCCACGTTGGCGCCGCCGATGCCGGCAATGTAAGGTTTCGTCAAAAACAGCCCCCCGTTCCTTGAATTGGCCGCCGCCTGCGGCCGGTGAGGTTTTTCAACCTTATTGTACTATCCGCAAAAGGGGATTTCAAGTGACAGACGGCACATGTATAAACCGGCGGCTTTGGCGCAAAACTAAAGGCAAAGCGGCAACGGAACACCGACGAGGCAACCGGCTGTGCCGCCGCAAAACTGCAAAAGATAAGGAGCAAAGGGAATGAAATGGATCGCTTCGTTGTTTCGGGGCAGGGGGCTGTACTGGGCCCTTTCGCTGTGCATCGTGATCGCGGCGGCGTGCAGCTTTTTTGCCGTGAAAAACATTGTGGAACAAAACAAACCGCAGACCGATCAGGGAGGTGAGGCAGTATGGGATTTGCCCAAAGCGCCGGTAGAACAGGATGTGGAGGATGTGCCCATCAAGGCCACTCCCGCCCCCACCGCTACGCCCAGGCCCAGCGCCTCGGCCAGGCCATCGCCCTCGCCGGCTTCCTCCTCTGGCTCGTCGGAGCAGCCCGCGCCTACTGCCGCACCCGAAGAGCCTGCCGCTGCGCCGGCGCCCTCCTTCGTGTGGCCGGTGGATGGGCAGACCGGGCAGGAATATAGCGGCGATGAGCTGGTGTATAACGAGACCCTGAAGGACTGGCGCACCCACAACGGACTGGACATCTTCTGTGAGGCCGAAAGCCCGGTAAAGAGCGCGGTGGCCGGGCGGGTCACCGCCGTGTATGAGGACGGCATGTGGGGCCAGATCGTGGAGATCGACGACGGCGCCATCACCTGGCGCTACTGCGGCCTTGCCAGCGGAAGCGTGCTGGTGAAGGCAGGCGACGAGGTGCTGGCCGGTCAGGCCATCGCTACGCTGGATCAGGCCCCGGCGGAAAGCGCACTGGAGCCGCACCTGCATCTGGAAACCCTGCGCGGCGGCAATTACGAGGACCCCCGCCAGTATCTGAGCGAGGGCTGAGCCTATAAAACATCAAAACAAACACAAAGCCCCGGCCTGAAAACAGGCCGGGGCTTTGCGCATCTGTGTATTTAGGAGTTGAGAGGATAGCAGATCAGAAAACTTCCATCACCGCGTCGCCGGCCTTTACCTCGCCGGTGCGGGTCAGCTTGAAGCCGCCCAGATCGGCCAGATTGCCCACCACAACGGGGGTCACGGTGCGGTAGCCTGCGGCCAGAATGGCGGCGCGGTCCATGGTGCCGATGGGCTGACCGGCCTTCACGACATCGCCCTGCTTGATGCTCAGGGTGAAGGGTTCGCCGTTCAGGCGGATGGTGTCGATGCCCATGTGAACCAGAAGATCCACGCCCTGGGCGGTGCGCATGGTGAAGGCGTGCTTGGTGTCGAACACCAGAGTGATCTCACCGTCCGCCGGGGCCAGAACCTCGTCCGCCTCGGGTTCCACGGCGAAGCCGTCGCCCACCATCTTTTCACTGAATACGCCGTCGGCAACCTCTTCCACTGGGATGATCTTACCGGCCAGAGGGCTTACCACGGTCAGTCGCCCGCCTCCGGCCTTGGGGGCGTCGGCGGGTTTGGTCTCAACGGGTTTCGCTTCCTGCGCGGGCTTTGCCACCGGAGCGGGATGATCGGAAGCGGAGGATTTCAGGTAGGCCTCCAGATCGGACTTGATCACGGATACCCGGGGACCGTAAACCACCTGAACGCCCTGGCCCTTGCAGATTACGCCGGAAGCGCCGGTGGATTTGAGCAGCTGCTGGTCCACCTTGGCGGGGTCCTTCACGGTGCAGCGCAGGCGGGTGATGCAGCAGTCCACGTCGGAGATGTTGTCCTTGCCGCCAAGGCCCTGGGTGATCTGAGCGGAGAGCTCGTCCGCCGCTTCGGCCTCGGTTACTTCACCGGCCTTCTTGCGGGCTTCCAGATCCTTACGGGTATAGAGCTTGGCCTCGGCGTTGTCGTCGCGGCCAGGGGTCATGTAGTTGAACTTGCGGATCATGAAGCTGAACACGAAGTAATAAACCACGAAGTAGACGACGCCCACCACGGGAATCCACAGCCAGCTGGTCTTTTCGTTGCCCTGCATGATGCCGAACAGGGTCAGGTCGATCAGGCCGCCGGAGAAGGTCAGGCCCACGCCCACGTTCAGGATGTGCATGATCATGTAGGAAGCGCCGGCCAGCACACAGTGCACCATGTACATGGCGGGAGCCACGAACAGGAAGGTGAATTCCAGGGGCTCGGTGATACCGGTGAGCATGGAGGTGAGGGCTGCGCTGAGCAGCAGGCCGCCCACAGCCTTGCGGTTCTCGGGCTTTGCGCAGCGGTACATGGCGAAGGCAGCACCGGGCAGGCCGAAGATCATCAGGGGGAACTTGCCGGTCATGAAACGGGTGGCGGATACCGAGAAATGGGTGATGCCGGGGGTAGCCAGCTCGGCAAAGAAGATGTTCTGCGCGCCTTCCACCAGCTGACCGCCCACAACGGCGGTGCCGCCCACGGCGGTCTGCCAGAAGGGGATGTAGAACACATGATGCAGGCCGAAGGGGATCAGTGCGCGTTCGATGAAGCCGTACAGCCAGGTGCCCGCGTAGCCGGAGGCCAGCACAAAGCCGCCCAGAGCGTTGATGCCGATCTGAATGGTGGGCCAGATGTAGTACATGGCGATGCCCACCAGCAGGTAAACGGCGGAGGAGATGATGGGCACGAAACGGGTGCCGCTGAAGAAGGAGAGCACCTGGGGCAACTGGATCTTATAGAACCGGTTGTGCAGCGCCGCGGTGCCAAGGCCCACCAGAATGCCGCCGAACACGCCCATCTGCAGGCTGGTCATGCCCAGCACATCGGCGGTGGCGCCCGCCAGATCCGGCGCGCCGAAGGCGCCGATCATGGCGCCGATGGTGGCGTGCATGATGAAGAAGGCGATGGCGGAAGCCAGGGCCGCAACTTCCTTTTCCTGCTTGGCCATGCCGATGGCTACGCCCATGGCGAAGATGATGGGCAGGTTGTTGAACACTACCGAGCCGGCGGAGTTGAGCACCTGCAGAATCGCGTTGGCAAAGGTGCCGGGGCCCAGCAGGCCCATCAGGCCGTAGGCCTCCAGCATGGTCTCGTTGGTCAGCGAGCCGCCGATGCCCAGAAACAGGCCGGCCACCGGCAGGATGGCGATGGGCAGCATGAAGGAGCGGCCCACACGCTGCAATACGCCGAAGATTTTGTCTTTCATAGGTTTCATTCCTCCTCTGTACTCAGGCCCATCGACACCGAAAGCCGGTGCAGATGGACGGTTAAAAAGAACTGTTCGCTGCTGGGAAAGTTCAAATCAAAGGTTTCGCGGATGTGCTGGCCGATGGCCTGTGCGCATTCGTAGTCGGCTGCGTAGTGACGGGCGATCAGATTCTGGAAGCCGGTATCGCCATCCGGCGCGTAGCGGCCCTGGAACAGCCGCTGGGCCAGAAACTTCAGGTGCACCACGAATCTCTCGTAGTCCACCGAGCTTTCGTCAAAGGTCACGCCGTAGTAGGCCTGGGCGTAGTTGACCACCTCGCGGATCAGCTTGGTGATGGGAACCATGTCCGCCATGCGGCCGTCCAGCTCGGCGTTCACGATATGAAGCGCCATGAATCCGGCTTCGTCCTCGGGCAGCCGCAGGCCCAGCACGCTTTCGATCACGTCCAGCGCCTGCTGGCCCAGTGCGTATTCCTGGGGATAGAAGTTTTTGATCTCCCAGAGCAGCTGGTTGGGGTATTCCACCCCGTTCCGGAGCCGCTCCACCGCAAAGGAGATATGGTCCGTGAGGGTGATATACACGTTTTCGCTGAGCCGCCGCCCCAGCACCCGCTCGGCGGTTTCGATGATGTGGGTGCTGATGTCCAGATATTCGCTGGGAACATCCTGCATCAGCTGCATCAGCCGGTCGCACTGGCCGGGATCCCGCAGGGCATAGATCTTTTCCACCCGGGCGGCGGGCAGAAGATCCCCGGCAGATTTTTTGAACCCGATGCCCAGCCCACGCAGAATGATTTCCTGGCCGCTGGAGTCCTGGGAACAGACGAAGTTGCTGCCGATCACCCGCACAATTTTGTAGGTGCCGTGCTGTTCCATGGGGGAGGTCATGCGTGCATCCCCCCGGAAAACGCACCGGCAGACATGCCATGCTTCATGCGTTTTATCACCTTTCCTTCCATCACGTAGCCTTGAAACGACCGGTTTCGGCAAATAAAAAAGACCAAACCACACCCGGCGATCAAATCGCACCGGGAGAAGTTTGGTCTTGCCTGCATTACCAGTCACAAGCCGTATCGACTTTGAACTGTTCACAGAATAGCACAGGTGGGAAAGCCTTGTCAATAAAAAAACAGGGGCGAAAAAAACTTTGGAAGTTCTGCCGGAAATGCAGTGAAAATCTTATGAAATATGCCGATCCGGATGGGGGATGGGCAGGTATTTCTGTTCGAATTCCTCCACACTGATGGGCCGGTCGAAGTAGTAGCCCTGGGCCAGATCGCAGTGCATGCGGCGAATGAAATCCAGCTGAGCCTCAGTTTCCACACCCTCCACCACGGTGGTGATGTGCAGCTCCTGGGCCAGATGAATCACATTTTTCAGAACCAGATCCCGTTTTTCCTCGTCGGTTTCATCCCGGGCGGCCAGGAATACCCGATCCAGCTTCAGCTCGTCGATGGGCAGATCCTTCAGGGTATTCAGCGAGGAGTAGCCGCTGCCGAAATCGTCCATCGAGATGGAAAACCCCTGACCATGCAGCCCGAGCAGCACGGCCCGCACCCGGTCGATGCTTTCCAGCGCAAGGCTTTCGGTCACCTCCAGCACAATCAGCCGGGGCGGAATGTTCCAGCGGTTCAGAATGCTGCACAGGCGCTGCACATACCCTGCCTCATACAGCATCAGCCGGCACTGGTTCACCGAGATGGGAATCACATCGCGCCCTTCGTCCAGCCAGCGGCGCAGGGTGCGGCAGGCCTGATCCACCATGTAAAAATCCAGATCCACACAGAAGCCGTTCTTTTCGAATACGGGAATGAACTGGTCCGGGTAGAAGGAAAGCCCGTCCGGCCGGACCCAGCGCACCAGCGCTTCGGCACCGCCGGGGCGGCCGGTGACAAGGTCGATTTTGGGCTGCAGCTTCATCACGAATTCACCGCTCATCAGTGCGGCGTCCATGCTTTCCTCAATCTGATTGCGCAGGATGACCGGTTCGTAGATGGCCGGGTCGAAGAAAAGCAGTTCGTCCTGCCGGGAACCGGAGGTGGTTTCGGCGGTCATGGCCGCTTCGGTGATCGCCCGCTCCAGGTCCGGGGTGGTGTTGGTCACAAAACGCACACCTGCCGAACACACCGCCTGATAGTTCTGATGCTCCGACACCCGGAACCGGCGGATCTGAGCAAAAAAGCGGCTCATGCGCTGATGTACCTGATCCGGGTCTGAGCAGTCCAGAAGCAGCAAAAAGCGTTCGTTGCGGCCCATGCAGAACAGCTCGGTGGGGCCTATCTGCTGGTCCAGCGCCTCCTTGATATGCCGCAGCAGGGAGTTGAAGCGCTCCAGTCCGTACAGGTCTTTGATGGTGGGGGCGTTGTCGATGTCCAGCACGATCAGGGCTTTGGGGTCGGCGGTGAGCTTGCTGGGCATCTCCTGCAAAAAGCGAACCCGGTTGTAGGCCCCGGTGATGGAATCGAAATAAGTCAGTTTGTTCATAGAGCGGTTGTTCTGGCGCATCATCCGGTAGATATAGAGGGTAAGCAGGATCACCAGCAGGAAAATCACAAAAAAGGTGATGCGCTGCAGGTTAAACCACTGGCTCAGATCGGTGACCAGAATGCGCTGGGGAACCACGCACATGATGTACCAGTCGTTGACTCCCATGGGAATCAGCGCCACCTCATACAGGGTACGCTCGTTGGTCAGGCTGAAAAAGGCGGATTCGTTCACGGCGAAGGCGCTCAGGATGGTCTGCTGCAGCTCATCGCTGAAGGCGGGGGTATCGAAGATGCTGCGGGCGTCTTCGCTGATGAAATAGGTCTGGTTGCGCACTACGAACTTGCCCTCAGAGTTTACGATATGGGCGTGGACCTGGCCGTTCAGCAGCAGGCTGGGGCTGAGCAGCTCCCGCAATGCGTCGGTGTTGTTGGTGCCGGTGAGCACTCCGATCACCGGACCGTCCACGCCGCCCTGGTAGATGGGCACCGCGTACCGGTTCACATAGCAGCCCAGGGTATCATCCCAGAAGGTGAAGGAGATGTTGCCTTCACCGGCCAGTGCCCGCTGCACGGCGGAATCCTGGCTCAGGTCCTGCTCCAGCTGGGCGCTGCCGTCCAGCAGAACAAAGCTGCCCTGCCCGGCGGTGTCCACCACACCCATGCGCAGAAACGCATTCTGAGAGTTTACCACATCCAGCTGGTCCAGAAAGGCGGGATCGTGAAGCAGCTGCTGCGAATTGAGCCCATCCGCGGAGTCGTAGCCGATAAAGGAGGAAAGAGTTACCAGTGTTTGCAGATTCCCCTGAATGTGGGAATTCACAATATTGCGGGCGGTTTCCGCAGTGGCTTCCAGCGAATGGGCTGCTTCTTCGTGCTGCACCTGCGCGCCGTTGCGGGAAAAAATATAGAAGGAAACGGTGAGCGCGATACAAACAGCGGTAATCAGCGAAAAAGCCACCACGATCTGGCGATGAATATGTTTGGTCACGGGCAACGCTCCCTTCCTGGCAGAGCTCCCCCGGCAAGTGTACGGGGGATGTATTGTGAAAAAATCAACTGTATTTTATACAGTATAATCGAATTTTGAACGGAAGGAAAGAGCCGCGGAGGGATTTGACGGTTACTGTTGGCGGAAAACGGTGGATTTTCCACCAGTGAATAAAAAATCTCCCCGGCCCTGAAAGCCGGGGAGATATGATCAGACGGGTGGCTCTGCCGGGTCAGATGGCTCATAAGCCGGTTGAGAAGGATACTCTGTTTCCGGTTCCGATGCAGGCGGCGGGCAGAGGGGAAACTCCACCAGTACACAGAACAGATCCGCCACCGCGTGAACCGAGAACCGGCCGCCGCAGGCCTCGGCAAAGCTCTTGGCGATGGAAAGGCCAAGGCCGCTGCCCTCGCCGCTGCGGGCGGAATCCCCCCGCACGAACCGTTCCAGAAGATGCTCCGCATCCTCCGGGGCAATGGGATCCCGGGTCACGTTTTTGATGCTGATGGAAACCCGGCTTTCGCCCCGTTCCATCTGGGTATAGACCCGGCTGCCGGGCAGCGAGTAGGCCAGTGCGTTGGTATAAAGATTCTGGAACACCCGATACAGCCGGTCGCCATCCGCGCAGACCCAGGCCTGTTCCGGCAGCTGGGTCACAAAGGAGAGGGGGCTGGCTGCAATGGCTTCATCCATATCCGCCAGCGTCTGGCGGATCAGCTTTGCCAGATCCAGCGGCCGGGTCTGCAACGGCAGCTCGCCGCTGGCGGCCTTGCTCACCTCGAACACATCCCGCACCATGGTTTTCAGCCGGTCAGCCTTGACCTTCAGGATTTTGGCGTAGTCCGCCGCGGGCTGGTCAAGCGGTTCCTCACAGAGAAGCCCCGCATAGTTGATGATGCTGGTCAGGGGTGTTTTCAGGTCGTGGGACACATTGGTGATCAGCTCCAGCTTGAGCCGTTCGGCCTTCATCTGCTGTTCCACCCGGGCCTGAATGCCTTCTTCCAGCGCGTTCAGGTCCGCCGCGGGCACCGCACAGAGAGAACCCTCGGGCAGGGCCAGCGGGGCGGTATGCTGCCCGGCGCGCAGGGCGGCCAGCTTATCCGCCAGTTGATTCGCCTGCTCCAGAAAACGGAGCAGACGAACAATACCGGCTACAAAAAGGAAAGCACCGCCCAGGAAGAGGGCAAGAAACAGAAGAACAGCCAGCTGCAAATCCAAGAAATAAAAGACCTTGTAATAGCAGAAGAAGGACAGAGGCAGCGCCGCCATCAGGCAGGGAGGCCCGATCAGGATAGGCGCCAACAGGCTCAGGGCTGCCTGACGTTTCCATGGCTGGGCGGCGGCAAACTGCTTGTATCGGCGGATCAGGCGGGCGGTCAGGCTGGTGCGCAGGGTGTGGCGCAGATTAAAGCGGAATTCCAGCCAGAACAGCCAGACCAGCGGCAGATCGATCACCAGAAGAAACGCCGTCAGGAAGGGGGACGCAAAGAAGGTGACCGAGTAGCCATACAGGTAGCTTTGCGCCGCGCAGCTCAGGATGGCCAGCAGAAGATAGCCGGAGAAGAGCAGGAAAATCAGAGCAGGCAGCTTCACCAGCAAGGGAACCCGGCGCAAAAGCCCGGCCGCCCATTGGGCTGCCGCCCGCCGCTTTTTCCACAGAGCAAGCCATACCGCCAGGCAGAGCAGCCCCCAGGCGCCCAGCCCCACCAGAATGCGGGCGATGATGGGCACGGTGGAATTGTTGATCCACCGGTAGGCAAAGCCGAGGGTGCCGGTGTCGCTGGAGGGGACCTGCTTGACCGCGATCACCAGCTTCGCATTGGACAGAAAGCCCTGCGGTTCCACCCGGGTGGGGGTGATGTCCTCGACAAGAATCTCCTGAGTGCTGCTGAAGGCGGTTACACTGACCAGATAAGACATCTGGTCACAGACGTCCAGCAAAAGGCTGTTGCCGCCGATGCTGCCGTCCTTCAACTGAAAGACGATTTCGTAGCCCTGGGGGATCTCATCCGGAGAGCGGAGCAGGGAGGATGAGATGGTCTCTTCGCCCTCGGCGCTCAGATACAGCAGGATGTCCCGGCTGGTGTATTCCTCACTCTGCTGCAGTTGTTCCAGCGCCTGCCGGGAAAGCAGCTTCTGCTGCGCTACCGCCTGGGGAGCGAGGGCCTCACCGCTGGGGGTGACCAGCCCGTCGGCGCACAGCACCCGGGCATGGTAGTAAACGGTGCTCAAAAAATACTGGTATTCCGGTACCGCCTCGATTTCCCGGTTCATCAGCGCAGAATAGGAGCGGGGCCCCTGCAGAAAAATCTGCACCAGCCGGTCATCCAGCGGGATGCAGTAAAAGATCAGAAACGCGCACACCGCCGCCATCCAGCCCGCCAGAATGCGAACGATCAGCGGCCATTTTTTGCCCTCAGTGCTTTTCCAGTTTATAGCCAAGACCCCACACCACCTTTACATATTCCGGTTCCTTCGGATTCAGTTCAATTTTTTCCCGGATGCGCCGGATGTGCACCATCACGGTATTCTCCGGGGCGTACACATTGCCCTCGCCCCAGGCGCCGGCATAGATTTCTTCCGCCGAGAACACCCGCCCCGGGCTGCGGAAGAACAGTTCCATGATCCGGGTCTCGGTGGGGGTCAGCCGCACCGGCTCGCCGTCCGCCGTGAGCTGATGGGCTTCAAAGTCGTATTCCAGCCGCCCCACCCGCACCAGCGGGCCGCCGGACTGCGCGCCGCCCAGGGTCAGGTACCGGCGCAGATGACTTTTCACCCGTGCTACCAGCTCGGTGGGGCTGAAGGGCTTGGAAATGTAGTCGTCCGCCCCGATGGAGAGCCCCAGCACCTTGTCGCTGTCCTCGGTTTTTGCGCTCATCACCAGAATGGGCAGGTTGCGTTTCTGCCGGATGCGCAGAATGGCGGAAAAACCGTCCATCCGGGGCATCATCACATCCATTAAAATCAGGTGTACTGTGCGCTGTTCAAGAACATCCAGCGCTTCAAAGCCGTCCGACGCGCCGTATACGCAAAAACCCTCTTTTTCCAGATAAAGCCGCACCGCGTTCACGATGTCGGCGTCGTCGTCCACCACCAGGATACAGGCCTGCTGGTCCATGAAACCGCCTCCTCTTTGCAAAACCGCTCTTTTGTTGATTGTAGCCAAAACCGGGGCGTTTTCCAAGGCCCCTTTGAGCGCATCCTTATTATAGCAAAGGATTCTTACAGCCGGAGGGTGGTTTCTCTTACGGTTTTCTTACAATGGAAAAAGGGCCTCAAACGGGCGCGAACCTTGTAACTTCGGGGCTTTTTGTGTATAATGTACCCTGTATGACTATGAGAAAAAGCGGCGAAAGGAGCAGCGGCATGGCAAACAGTGTTCTGGTGGGCAGTACCGGCTTTGTGGGAGGCAACCTGATGGCGAGTCATCCCTTCGATGCGGCCTACCATTCCAGCAATGTGCAACAGGGCTTTGGCAGGGAGAACGATCTGGTGGTTTATGCCGGTGTGCCCGCCGCCATGTTTCTGGCCAATCAGGACCCGGAGGCGGATCTGGCGGTAATGCGCGCGGCCCGGGAAAACCTGCGTCGCCTTGCGCCCAAAAAGCTGGTGCTGATCTCCTCCATCTGTGTTTATGTAGATAGCAGAGGCAAAACCGAAGCGGACGAGCCCCAGCCTGAGGGCCTTGCGGCCTACGGGGCCAACCGGCTGCAGCTGGAGCGCTGGGTGCGCGAGGACTGGCCGGACGCTCTGATCGTGCGCCTGCCCGCCCTGTATGGTCTGGGCCTGAAAAAGAACTTTCTGTACGACCTGCACACCATTACCCCGGCGCTGCTGCGCCCGGCCAAGTATGAGGAGCTGGCGGCAAAGAGTGAGCTGGTGAAAAACGCCTACTCCGACGCGGGCAATAACTTTTATAAATTGAACGGCAGTCAGGACTCCGCAGCCTTGAAACAGTGGTTTGCGGCCAACGACTTCAACGCGCTGGCCTTTACCGACAGCCGCTCGGCCTACCAGTTCTACGACCTGCGCCGCCTCTGGGCGGACATTCAGAAGGCTCTGGAGCTGGATTTGCGGGTGCTGCATCTGGCAACGCCCCCGGTGAGCGCCGCCCGGGTATATGAGGCGGTGGCCGGCGGCCATTTTGAAAATCATCTGGCGGCGCAGCCCTTCGACTACGATCTGCGCACCCTGCACGCCGAGGCCTTCGGCGGCAGGGATGGCTACCTTTGCACCGAGAAAGAAGAGCTGGCGAATATCTGCGCCTTTATGAAAGGATGGACGGAATGAAATTATCGGCTTCCAACATCGGCTGGGCCGCTGAAAACGACGAGCAGGTCTGGCAGCTTTTGAAGGACCTGGGCTATCAGGGCATCGAGATCGCCCCCACCCGGGTGATCCCGGAAAACCCCTATGACTGCCCGGCGGGCGCGGCCCTGTTTGCCGGCGTCATGCACCAGAAATACGGCTTTGCCGTCCCCAGCATGCAGAGCATCTGGTTCGGCAAAACCGGCAATATCTTCAACCCGGACGAGGCGAAGGAGCTGGAGGAATACACCCTGCGGGCCATTGAGTTCGCGGTGAGCTGCCGCTGCCGGAATCTGGTGTTCGGCTGCCCCCGCAACCGGAATATGCCGGAAGGCGCCGACCCGCAGCAGGGTGAGGACTTTTTAAGCCGCATTGCCTGGATGGCGGCCCAGCGGCAGGTGGTCATCGGTCTGGAGGCGAATCCCCCGGTGTATAACACCAATTACATCAACACCACCGCCGATGCCTTCGCCATGGCTAAAAAGCTGGACAGCCCCGGCCTTGGCGTCACGCTGGACGTGGGCACCATGATCGCCAATGGCGAGCGGCCCAACGACTTCGCGGCGGATATGAAATATGTGAGCCATGTGCACATCAGCGAGCCGGGCCTTGCCCCCATCGAAAAGCGGGCGATTCACCGGGAACTGGCGCTGCTGCTGGGCGCGCTGGATTATCAGGGCTATGTGTCGCTGGAGATGAAAACCGCGGACACGGACACCGTGCGCCGCAGCCTGGAATATGTGGCGGAGGTGTTCGGCGCATGAGCGAATGGGTGAAAAACGTGCCCGGCGTGCCGGACTACACGGTGGACGCCTTCCGGGAAAAGCGCAGTGACTACTGCCTGCTCATCCCCATCATCAACGAGGGCAAGCGCATCCTCACCGAGTTGGAACGGGCCCAGAAGGGCGCCGTGGATGGTCTGTGTGACATCATCCTGTGCGACGGCGGCTCCACCGACGGCAGCATGGAGCCCCGGGGCCTGGAGCGCCGGGGCGTGAACACTCTGCTCACCAAAAAGGGCCCCGGCAAGCAGGGGGCCCAGCTGCGCATGGGCATCCACTATGCGCTGGAACGGGGCTACGAGGGGATTCTGACCATCGACGGCAACAACAAGGATTCCATCGAGAGCGTGCCCCTCTTTATTGAAAAGCTGGAGGAAGGCTACGACCTGATTCAGGGCAGCCGGTTTATCCCCGGCGGCAAAGCCATCAATACCCCCGTCAGCCGTTACTGGGCGGTGCGCCTGATTCACGCGCCGGTGATCAGTCTGGCGGCCCGCCACTGGTTTACCGATACCACCAACGCCTACCGGGGCTACAGCCGGGCCTATCTGACCCATCCGCTGGTGAAGCCCCTGCGGGATGTGTTCGTGGGCTACGAACTGCTGGCTTACCTGAGCGTGCGTGCCACCCAGCTGGGCCTCAAGGCCTGCGAGGTGCCGGTGGAGCGAGCTTATCCCAGGAACGAGCCCACCCCCACCAAGATCAAGGGCTTGCAGGGCAACACCAATCTGCTGAAAATTTTGTTCGCCGCACTGCGGGGAAAATACAACCCTTAAAGGGGAGAATGCGACATGCAGGTTTACGATAAGATCATTGTGGGCGCGGGCCTTTATGGCCTGTACGCGGCGCAGAAATGCGGCGCTGCGGGCCAGCGGGTGCTGGTGCTGGAAAAGGATGCCGGCCCCTTTATGCGGGCCACCTACATCAACCAGGCCCGGGTGCACATGGGTTACCACTACCCCCGCAGCTATTCCACGGCCATCAAGAGCGCCCATTATTTTGAGCGCTTCTGCCGGGATTATGACTTCTGCCTTTTAAAGGAATTCGATCAGGTCTATGCCACCAGCGCCCATTTTTCCTGGACCAATGCCCGGGAGTTCCGGGATTTCTGCGCTGCGGCGAACATCCGCTGCGACGATGTGGCCCCCACCAAATATTTCAACCCGGGCCAGTGCGACGGCGCGTTTCTGACCACCGAATACACCTACGACGCTCAGGTGCTCAAGGAGTATTTTCTGAAGGAGCTGGCCAAGCTGCCGAACGTGACCATTGCCTACGGCCACAAGCCGGAAGCGGTGGAGCGGGTGGGCAGTGCCTGGCGGGTGAAGGCGGGGGACATCGCCGCCGAAGCGCCTTTCCTTTTGAACGCCACCTATGCCGGGGTGAATGAGCTGCACGCCATGCTGGGCTTCGAGCCCTTTAAAATCAAGTATGAGCTGTGCGAGATCATTCTCTGCACCGTGGACGACAGGCTGAAAAACACCGGCATCACCGTGATGGACGGGCCGTTTTTCTCCATTATGCCCTTCGGTCAGACCGGCTACCACAGCCTGACCAGCGTGACCTTTACCCCCCATGTGACCAGCTACGACAGTGTGGCCACCTTCGAGTGCCAGAGCCGCAGCGGGGGAAAATGCCGCCCGGGCGACCTTTACAACTGCAACGAGTGCCCGGCAAAGCCCGCCAGTGCCTGGCCCATGATGAGCCAGCTGGCCCGCAAATATCTGAAGCCGGAATACGGCTTCCAGTATGCCGGGAGCCTGTTCAGCATGAAGCCCATTCTGAAGGCCAGCGAGATCGACGACTCCCGCCCCACGGTAATCCGGCAGTATACGTCGGATCCGGCCTTTGTGAGCGTGCTGTCCGGCAAGATCAATACCGTTTACGATTTGGATGAGGTGCTGCAATATGGCGCAGATCACGAATAAGGAAAAGAATTTTGTCTCGGCGGTGGTCTATCTGCACGACTGTGCCGGGCAGGTGGAGCCGTTCTTTGACCGGCTGCTGGCTCAGCTGGAGGAACATTTCACCTACTACGAGATCGTGGCGGTGAACGACGGCTGTACCGACGACACCGTGGCCCGCCTGAAGGCCTTTGCCGCCGCAAAAATGGAAAAGCCCCTGACCATTCTGAACATGAGCCTGCATCAGGGGGTGGAGCAGGCCATGAACGCCGGTCTGGACGCAGCCATCGGCGACTTCGTGTTCGAGTTCGACAGTCTGGACACCCCCTATCCCGCCGAGCTGGTCTGGCAGGCATACGAGACGGCACTCACCGGCTTTGATGTGGTGACCGTCAGCCCCAGCAGCCAGAAGGCGGCCAGCCGGGCCTTTTACACCCTGTTCAATGCCTTCAGCAACAGCGTTTACAAACTGGAAAGCGATGCCTTCCGGCTGGTGAGCCGCCGGGCCATCAACCGGGTGAAGGCCATCAGCGAGAACCTGCCCTACCGCAAGGCGGCCTATGCGGCTAGCGGCCTTGCCTGCAAAACGCTGCATTTCGAGGGAAGCATCCGCGGCCAGCGGGAAGCCCGGCTGGACAAGGCCATCGACAGCCTGGCTCTTTACACCAATGCCGGCTACAAGATCAGCTTCGGCATTTCCTGCATGATGGCGGTGCTTACCCTGATTGCGCTGGTCTACACTGTGGTGGTATGGCTGGTGGGCGAGCCGGTTACCGGCTGGACCACCACCATGCTGGTGCTCAGCGGCGGTCTGGCCGGCATGTTCGTGATCCTGACCATTGCGGTGAAGTACCTGAGCCTGCTGGTGGATCTTTCCTTCCGCAAACAGGCCTACCTGATCGAGGGCATCGAGAAGATCCAGAAATAACCGATATGTCTACATCTACAAAGGGAGAAACGCCATGAACAAACGGCTGCGCAGTGCGCTGCAACAGGATATGAGCCGCCGGGCCTTCTGGGTGCTGGTGGCGCTGGTGGTGCTCGTCAAGCTTCTGATGACCCGCTTCCAGATGGCCTATGTCTGGGTGGGCGGCGCCCCGCTGGACGATGAACTCATGTTCCGGGCGGCTCAGAGCATCACCGACGGCCAGTGGCTGGGCGCCTACGACTGGCTCACCCTTTCCAAGCACATGTTCTTTGCGGTGTGGCTGGCTGTGTGCAACCTGCTGCACCTGCCGTATCTGGCGGCGGGCCAGCTGCTCACCTGTGGGGCGGCGCTGGCCTGCGCCTTTGCCTTTGCGCCGGTGATGCGCCGGTGGAAGAGCAGGTTTGCCCTGTTCGCGCTGCTGGCCTTCAGCCCGGCGGCTACCGCATCCTTCACTCTGCGCGTCTACCGGGATAATATCTTCCCCGGCCTGTGCATGCTGTTCTTTGCCGGGCTGTGCGGCTATGCGCTGCGCTGCCGCCGGCCGGTGAAACAGGGCATCGGCTGGCTGGTGCTGTCCGGCGTGGGGCTGGGCCTCGCCTGGCTCACCCGGGAGGACGGCGTGTGGCTGCTGCCCTTCGCGGCGGCGGGCACCCTGATTCTGATCCTCACCGCTCTGCGGGATAAGGGCTCTCTTGTAAAAAAGCTGGGCCGCTGCGCTCTGCTGGCGGTGCCTTATGGTCTGCTGGCAGCGGCAATCCTTGTTTACAGTGCGGTAAACTACGCCTGCTACGGTCTGTTTGCGGTGAGCGATTTCTCCTCCGGCAGCTTTGCCGCAGCGGTGGGGGCCATGAGCCGGGTGAAGGCCGAGGAATGGAAGCCCCTGTGCAGCGTACCCACCGACGTGCGCATGAAGCTGTACGATGCGGTGCCCGAACTCAAGCCGCTGGAATACTGGCTGGAGGAGGACGAGAACCTGCAGAACAGCTTCCGCAACCCGGAGCTGGACGATTACCAGTCCGGCAGCTTCTACTGGGCGCTGCGCAAGGCTGCCTGGAACGAGGGCGTGTACGACAGCTCGCAGAAGGCGGAGGAATACTGGCAGCAGGTGGCGGACGCCATCAATGCTCTGTGTGATTCCGGTCAGCTGGAGTCCAATGGGCCAAAGCGCAGCAGCACCACCCCGCCCATCCGGATGGAATATGTGCCGGACGTGCTGGCGGAGGGAGTGCGCAGCCTGCTGCATACCCTCACCTTCCGGGACTGCGCACCTTACTATGCCGACCAGCGCAGCCTGATCCTGCCGGAGGACGAGGCGGTTTATGAGGCATATCTGGGCCAGCAGGTGAACAGCGCGGCCCAGGCGGGCAGCGATCTGCCCTATTACAGCCCGCTGCAGAAGCTGGTGTTTGCCGGTATGGAAGCCATCCGTCTTGTGTATGCAGTGGGGCTGCCGGTGTTGTTTGCGGCTGCGGTGGTGCTGCAGATCCGGCAGGGATTCAGGCTGCTGCAGCTGAGAAAGCAAAAGGCCATTCAGCCCGGGCGGGCCCTGTTGTGGGTGCTGCTGCTGGGCCTTGTGGCCATGGCGCTGCTGCGCTGCTTTATGATCGCGTTTGTGGAGGTGGCCTCCTTTAACATCGGCACCTCCACCATGTACCTTTCCACCGTGCATCCGCTGTTGCTCCTTTACAGCGGGGCCGGTATCCTGACCCTTTGGAGGAAAAATCAGTGGCAAACATCCTGATTGTGGGCGCGGGTGCGGCCGGGCTGATGGCTGCGGGCGCGGCCGTGCGGCTGGGCCATTCGGTCACCGTGCTGGAGCACACCGAAAAGCCCGGCCAGAAGCTGCTTATCACCGGCAAGGGCCGGTGCAATGTGACCAACAACTGCGACGAAAATACCTTTTTGCAGAATGTGCGCACCAATCCGCGTTTTCTGTATTCCTCGCTCTACGCCTTTCCGCCAGCAAAGACCATGGAGCTGTTCGAGGAGCTGGGCGTTCCCTTAAAAACCGAGCGGGGCCGCCGGGTGTTCCCGGTGAGCGATAAGGCGGAGGATATCCGCCAGGCTTTGCTGCGCTACGCGGACGGGGCACAGATCCTGTACGACGGGGCGGAAAAGCTTTTGATTGAGGAAGGCCGGGCCGCGGGCGTTGTGACCAAAAGCGGCCGCACACTGACCGCGGATGCGGTGCTGGTGGCCACCGGCGGTGTGAGCTACCCGGTGACCGGTTCCACCGGCGACGGCTACCAGCTGGCCAGGCAGGCGGGCCACAAGATCGTTCCCACCGTGCCCAGCCTGTGCAGCCTGGTCTCGCCGGACGAGGATTGCCGGGCCATGATGGGCCTCTCGCTGAAGAACGTGACACTGACCCTTTACCGGGACAAAAAGGCCGTGTTTACCGAAATGGGCGAGATGCTGTTTACCCATTTCGGTATCTCCGGCCCGCTGACCCTGATGGCATCCAGCTACATCAAGGACATGCAGAAACACAGCTGGAAGGCGGTCATCGACCTGAAGCCCGCTCTGGACGAGGAGCAGCTGTATAAGCGGGTCACCAACGATTTTGCCCTGCTGGCCAACAAGAGCGCACAGGGCGCGCTGGTGAAGCTGCTGCCCGCCAGCATGCAGCCGGTGATGGTTAAGCGCTGGGGGGTGGATCCGGCCACCCGGGCCAACCAGATCACCAAGGAGCAGAAGCGGGAGCTGGTGCGGCTTGTCAAGCACTGGGAGGTGCCCATTACTAAGCGGGGCGACCTTGCCCACGCGGTGATCACCGCCGGCGGCGTGGATGTGAAGCAGGTGGACCCGAAAACCATGGAGTCCAAGCTCTGCCCGGGCCTTTACTTTGCCGGCGAAGTGCTGGACGTGGACGCATACACCGGCGGCTACAACCTGCAGATTGCCTGGTGTACCGCTCAGGCGTTTGCCACAAATCTGTAACATAAGCGGCGGGGCCGCTTTGCATAGAATAAATAGAAGGAAGTAAGAAAAAACATGATCTCTGTTGCCATCGACGGCCCCTCCGGGGCGGGAAAATCGACTCTTGCCAAGCGCCTGGCAAAGGAGCTGGGCTATCTGTATGTGGACACCGGCGCCATGTATCGCTCCATCGGTCTGTTCGCCCTGCGCAAGGGCGTGGATCCGAAGGATGAGGCCGCGATTACGGCCCTTCTGCCCCAGATCCAGATTGAACTGCGCTATGTGAACGGCGCCCAGCGTGTGCTTTTGTGCGGTGAGGACGTGAGCGAGGCCATCCGGGCCGAAGAGGTGGGCATGGCCACCAGTGCAGTGTCGGCTCATCCGCCGGTGCGCGCCTTTCTGCTGGAGCTGCAGCGGGGCATGGCCCGCACCCACGATATCCTGATGGACGGGCGGGACATCGGCACCGTGATCCTGCCGAACGCCAGTGTGAAGATCTTCCTCACCGCCAGCGCCGAGGCCCGGGCCACCCGCCGCTTCAGGGAATTGCAGGAAAAAGGTGTGGACACTGATTTCGAAACCGTTCTGGAGGACATCCGCCGCCGGGATTATCAGGACAGCCACCGGGCCACCGCACCGCTGCGGCAGGCGGAGGACGCTGTTCTGGTGGATACCAGCGAGATGGATCTGGAAGAGAGCTTTCAGGCATTGAAGTCGCTGATCCTCAGCCGGGTTTGAATCCCCCGGAAAAGCCAATCGAGAAAGGAAACAAGCATGTTTTATGGTATTATGGTGACCGGTGCCTGGCTGATCTGGCATCTGGTGTTCCGCATCCGGGTGGTGGGCAAGGAGAACCTCCCCCGGGATGGTCGGGGCTTTGTGCTGGCCCCCAATCACATCTCCGCCATTGATCCGGTGTTCGTGGTCATTGCCCGTTTCTGGGGCAAACGGATGCTGATTATGGCCAAGGAGGAACTGTTCGAGGTGAATCCGCTGCTGAGCTGGATGTTCCGCAACGTGGGTGTGTTCGGCGTGGAGCGGGGCAAGGGCGATACCGGCGCGGTTGAAGTGGCCGTGGAGAAGGTGAAGAAGGGCCAGGGCCTTCTGATCTTCCCGGAGGGCACCCGCTCCAAGACCGGCGAACCCGGTAAGATCAAGAGCGGCGCCTTCGTGGTGGCCAGCGCCGCCGGGGTGGATATGATCCCCTGCCGCATCATCTACCGCCACGGCCGCATGAAGCTGTTCAGCGGGGTGAAGGTGTGCTTCGGCAAGCCCATTCCCGCCGCCGTGCTGGATATGGGCGAACATAAATCTGCCGCAAAGCTGCGGGAGTGCAAGGCCATGCTGGCGGATGCCTGGGAAGAGCTGTATCAGCAGAATAAGTATGAATAAACCCCGCATGCGCGGGGCAGAATAAAGGGAGAAGCACCCATGAAGATTTTGAAAGCCAAGACCGCCGGGTTCTGCTTTGGCGTGGACCGGGCCGTGAAGCTGACCTATCAACTGGCCGACGAGGGCCACAAGGTGGCCACCCTGGGCCCGCTGATCCACAACCCCCAGTGCGTGGCGGTTCTGGAATCCAAAGGTGTAGTTACCGCTGCCGGGCTGGACGATGTGCCCGCCGGATACGAGGTGGTCATCCGCAGCCACGGCGTGGGAGCGGATGTGTACGAAGCCATTGCCGAAAGAGGCCTGGTGCTTCACGATGCCACCTGCCCCTTTGTGGCCAAGATTCATCGCATTGCAAAGCGCGCCAGCGACGAGGGCAAAACCCTGCTGGTGGCGGGCGACAAGACCCATCCGGAGGTGCAGGGCATCGTTGGCCACACCAGAGGTGAGGTGTTTGTGTTTGCCGATTTGGATGAATTAAAGGCCTGGCAGGGCCCGAAAAATGGGCAAAATGGTATAATCGTGGTGGCACAAACCACATTTCAGGTAACAAAATGGTTAGAATGTACAAACTTTATAAAAAAAGACTATACAAACGCCGAGATTTTTGATACAATATGTAATGCGACGTGGACGAGGCAACAGGAGGCGGAAGACCTCAGCCGAAAATGCGACCTTATGGTCGTTATTGGAGGTCATCATTCTTCCAATACCCAGAAGCTTGTAAAAGTCGCTGAAAAACACACAAAGGCCGTTACGGTGGAAACTGCAAAAGAGCTTTTGCCGGAATGGTTTGAGGGTGTGGGCACAGTGGCCGTCACAGCCGGGGCTTCCACGCCATCGTCTATAATTGAGGAGGTACTTAACAGTATGAGTGAAGAAATCCGTGAAGAGATGAGCTTTGCCGAGATGTTCGCAGAAAGCGAGGCCAATCTCAAGCCTGTTTTCGCAGGTAAGGTAGTGGAGGGCACTGTTACCAGCATTACGCCCAATGAGGTGCAGGTTGATATCGGCACCAAACACACCGGTTTTGTGAAACTGAGTGAGCTTACCGACGACCCCGCAGCCCGTGCGGAGGATCTGGTCAAGGTTGGGGACAAGCTGGACCTCGTCGTTGAAAAAGTGAACGATCAGGAAGGCGTTGCCTACCTGTCCCGCAAGAAGCTGGAAGCCCGCAAGGGTCTGGAAGAGGTGGCCAGGGCCGCTGAGGAAGGCACCGTCATGGAAGGCGTTGTCACCGAGACCAACAAGGGCGGTGTAATCGTTCTGGTGAAGGGCGTGAAGGTATTCGTGCCCCGCAGCCAGGCCACCATGCGCCGTGATGAGGACATCAACGCTCTGGTAAAGCAGAACGTGAAGCTGATCATCACCGAGTGCGCCGGCCGCAAGATCGTTGGTTCCATCAACAAGGTTACCGCCGAGGAGAACGCTGCCAAGCGCGAGGCCTTCTGGGCTGACGTTGAGGTTGGCAAGACCTACACCGGCGTTGTGAAGAGCCTGACCGCTTACGGTGCCTTCGTGGACATCGGCGGCGTGGACGGTCTGTGCCACATCAGCGAGCTGAGCTGGAACCGCATCAAGCACCCCAGCGAGGTTGTTTCCGTGGGCGACACCATCGAGGTGTATGTGAAGGCTCTGGATCCCGAGAACCACAAGGTTTCTCTGGGCTACAAGAAGGCCGAGGACAACCCCTGGGAGAAGCTGAAGAACGAGTATCCCATCGGCAGCGTATTCACCGCTCCCGTTGTGAGCATCACCAAGTTCGGTGCTTTCGTTCGCATCCTGCCCGGTGTGGACGGTCTGGTTCACATCTCCGAGATCAGCAACGAGCGTGTGGAGAAGGTTGGCGACGTGCTGAAGGTTGGCGATGAGGTCAACGTGAAGCTGCTGGATGTCGACTTCGACAAGAAGCGCATCAGCCTGTCCATGAAGGCTCTGCTGGACGACGAGAACAGCGACGCTGAATAATCAACATGGCTTCCAAGCCGCCCGGCAATTGCCGGGCGGCTTTTTTGTTTGCCATGCGTATTTACATGCAAATCACTAGGAATCAGGGCAAAAACATGCTATACTGGAACTATTCCAGAGCAGGGCATGTGACCTTGATGCAACGGCAGGCCATTTTGCCCCGCACCCCAGGGAAAGGAGATCGTGAGTTTATGAAAGCATTTCGTTTGACCGGCCTGATCCTCGGGATCGTTGGCCTGATCCTGTCTGTAACGGCGATTGTGTTCAGCGCGGTGGGCATGTTCAAGGCCCGCCAGTGCAAGCAGTGCAAGTTGGGAGGTCAGATCAAGTAATGGAGAAAAAGGAAATCCTTGCAAAGGTGGATCATACCCTGCTGAAGGCTGACGCCACCTGGCCGGACACTCAGAAGATCTGCGATGAGGCCATGGAAAACCACACCGCTTCCATCTGCATCAACCCCGGCTATGTGAAGCAGGCCTGCGAATACATGAAGGGCGCGATCCCCGTGTGCACTGTGGTTGGCTTCCCTCTGGGCGCCACCGACACTGCCACCAAGGTGTTCGAGGCGAAAACCGCCATCGAGAACGGCGCCGAGGAAGTGGACATGGTCATCAACATCGGCCGCCTGAAGAACGGCGAGTACGATTTTGTGCGTGACGAGATCGCCGCCATCAAGAAGGCCATTGGCGACAAGGTGCTGAAGGTCATCATCGAGACTTGCCTGCTCACTGATGCGGAAAAGGAAAAGATGTGCGACATCGTGTGCGAGGCCGGCGCGGACTTCATTAAGACCAGCACCGGTTTCTCCACCGGCGGCGCAACCTTTGCGGACATCGAGCTGTTTGCACGCTGCTGCCGCGGCCGCTGCAAGATCAAGGCTGCGGGTGGCATCTCCACCATCGAGGACATCGAAAAGTTCCTGGAACTGGGTGCCGATCGTCTGGGCACCAGCCGTGCGGTGAAGATTCTGCAGGGCCTGGAGTCCAGCGGATACTAATTGCATCAATTTTTGAACGGGCCGCCGGGGTTTTCCACCGGCGGCCCGTTTTTGGTTGAAAACCAGCCGGATAAGATGCTATACTCAAGGCAAACAGAAACGCAGTGATGGAATGCTTGGAAACGGCAAACAAGAAGGAGGAGAACGCATGAGCAGAAAAATGGTTTTGGGGTTGGTCCTCATGTGTATGGGGTTTTTGGGCGGGATTTTACTGATTGGAACCATGGTACTGAGCCCCATGAATCCATGGAGCTACAACGGAATTACCGGCTGGTACGGCTACCTGCTGGAGATGCAGCTGCAGCTTCCGCTGGGGGTCTGTATTGCTGTGACACTGGCCGGATTCGCGCTCAGTGTGATTGAAGCATTCCGGAAAGAATAATCCAAAAAAGAGGAAAGGACGGAACGGATATGAAGTCTGCATTGGCGGGGATTTTGACCTTTGTGGTATTTTTCTTTGGCAACAGCTATTTTCTGGGCGGGCTGGGTCAGCTGTGTCTGATCGGGGGCGATGCCTTTGTGAATTCCTATTTTGCCCCTATCATGACCGGTTTGGCGCTGCTGGCGGGCCTGGTGGTGGGCTGCACGCTGGCGTTGCTGCAAAAGTTGGACGCTGTGCAGAAAGCCCTGAATGACAGGAAGTCCCACGAACAATAACACCGGCACGCAGCGCGGCAAAACTGAGAAAACAGGTCTCGGACCCGAGGAAAGGGTCCGGGGCCTGTTTTTTCTTTGTGCCGTTTGATATCATGGAGAAGAGCGGAGAATCTTGTAACAACTCGGAAAGATGGCGCTGTTATCATCAGGATGGAAAAGAAAACAGGGGGCATGAAAAATGAAGCCGATTTTGATCGTGGACGACGAGGTTGCCATCGCACAGCTGATTGCCATGACGCTGGCCCGGATGGGCTACACCTGCCAGATGGCCTTCGACGGCCTGAAGGCTGCCGAGCTGCTGGAGAAAAACGAGTATGATCTGGTGCTGCTGGACATCATGCTCCCCGGGGCGGACGGCTATGAATTGATCGATTTCATCCGCCCCACCGGCATCCCGGTGATCTTCATCAGCGCAAAAACCACCGTGGCCGACCGGGTGAAGGGGCTGCATCTGGGCGCCTGCGATTACATCGTGAAGCCCTTCGCGCCGGAGGAGCTGCTGGCCCGGGTGGAGAACGTGCTGCGGCTTTCCGGCCGGGGGCAGGCACTGCTGCAGGCCGGCGATGTAACGGTGGACGTGGGAACCCGTCAGGTGAAAAAAGCCGGGCAGGAGGTGGCGCTCACCCCCACCGAGTACCATCTGCTGCTGGTGCTGCTGCACAACAAGAACATTGCCCTTTATCGGGACACCCTGTATGAACGGGTCTGGGGGCGGGACGCCGAGCTGGACACCCGCACGCTGGATATCCACATTCATCGGCTGCGCAAAAAGCTGGGCTGGCAGCAGATGATCCGAACCATCCCAAGGGTGGGCTATCGGCTGGAGGAAACGTCATGAAACTTGCACCGAAACTGGTTTTGACCATCCTTCTGCTGCTGGGCGTTCTGCTGGCGGCAGGCGGCGGCTGGCTGACCAAAACGGATTTTGAACGGAATTTTGAGCAGGCCCGCACCCAGAACACCCTTGCACACCGCAGGGATACCTATTCGTTGCAAAACGGTCTGCTGGCCAAAGCAGGCAGCGGGGAGATCACCAGCCAGGAGGTGGCGGATTACGGCAGCAGCCTGGGGCTGTATGTGGGGCAGGAGCAGGGTGGCTTCGCGGTGTATCAGGACGAACAGGTGATGTATTCCAGCCTGCCCGCCGCCCTGGGGCAGGAGGCTGCCTGTCAGGCGATTGAGGCAGGCGAGGAGGCACTGCTGCTGCGAAAGGCAGGCCAGAACAGCTATATGCTGATGGCCAGCCCGGTGCAGGCGGCGGGCAAGCAGTACTGGCTGGTCAGCGCCTATGATGTGACAAATCTGTTCCGGGCCCGGGAGGAAAAATTCCGGGAGTTGTTCCGGCTGGAGCTGGCCGCACTGGCACTGGCAGGTACGGCGGCGGCGCTGGCGGTAAGCTGGATGATCCGCCCGCTGAAAAAGCTGGAAAAGGCCAGCCGGGCGGTGGCGGCGGGGGATTATACCCTTTCCACCGCCACCAAAAGCCGGGATGAGGTGGGCGCGCTCAGCCGCAGCTTTGATGCCATGACCGCCACCGTGCGGGACAAGGTGGATCAGATGGAGGACACCATTCTGCGGCAAAAGCAGTTTGTGTCGGCCTTTACCCACGAGCTGAAAACCCCCATGACCAGCATTCTGGGCTATTCCGACCTGCTGCGCAGCGGCGAGATGAACCCGGAGGATCAGCGGCAGGCGGTGCAGTACATCCACCGGGAGGCCCTGCGTCTGGAAACCCTGAGCGGCAAGCTGATGCAGCTGATGGGCCTTGTGGAGCAGGAGGAGCTCACGTTGGAGCCGGTGCGCCTGGTGCTGGTTTTGCGGGATACGGCGGCCAGCCTGCCGGAGCTCGCCCCCATGCTGGATATCCGGTGTGACCCGTCGCTCACGGTAATGGCCGACCGGGATTTGCTGGCCGATCTGGTGCGCAATCTGGTGATCAATGCGGCCCGGGCCCAGCCGAAGGATGGCCGGGTGCACATCACGGCGGGCCGTACCGAAGAGGGTGTGGCGCTGCGGGTGGCGGACCGGGGCCGGGGTATCCCGGAAGCGGACCTGCCTCACATCACCGAGCCCTTTTACATGGTGGACAAGTCCCGCGCACGTGCTCAGAACGGCAGCGGCATGGGCCTTGCTCTCTGCGCCCGCATTGCCCGGCTGCACGGCAGCGAGCTGCGGTTTACAAGCAGGCTGGGGCAGGGTACCGTGGTGGAACTGATCCTGCGGGAGGGAGAGGAATGAAACAGAATCTTTTCACGGCGGCGGCATTCCTTGCGGCGTTTGCCTTTCTGGCACTGGCGCTGGCTGCGCCGCTGCCTTTGATGGAGCAAAGTGATCAGGTGCTGTATACCCAGGTCATGACCCGTCAGCTGGCGGACGATGGACTCAGTGCCCAGGCCCGCAGCAATGAATTTGCACGCCAGCTCTATGACCGGGATCAGCTTCTGCGGGTAAAAAACTACGCGGGTGCGATTTTGCAAACGACCACCGCCGAAATCGAAGCCGCAGCCCCCTACCGGCTGTACGACTTTTTGCAGCAGCTGGATTTCTGGAGCAGCGAAAATCAGGCGGAGCTGGAGCAGCAGATCAGCCAGGCCCAGCGGTGGGAGACCATATCCGACAGTGTGGGCTTCTCTGCCTGGCGGGTGTACACCATGTGGGAAGATGCGGAATGGGCGGAGCTGGAATGGGAGCTCAGCGCCCAGGATCGGCTGGTCCGGCTGCGGATGATGACCGAACAGGAATATACCTGGGAGGATCTGGAGCACATGATGGATGAATATCTGGCGGCCACCGGGTTGGAAGAAATTGACGACTGGCAGGCAGTGGATGTGGCGCCCCAGTTTTATGTGGCGGAAGGGATTACCGCCACGCTGCGGGCACGGTATTCGCCGGGGGCCAAGCTGTATCTGTACGCAAACTATGTGGACGGCGTTCTGGCGCTGGGGGTCTGCCCGCTGGAGCAGGAGGAGCTGGCCCAGTTCGGCGCAAGCCTGATGGAGGAATGACAGGGAAAGGGCGAGGTTTTGTGAGAAGCAGAAAAGGAATTCTGGCACTGGTGCTGACGGTTGCGCTGCTGGCGGGTTGTGGGCAGCCTGCTGCCGAGATGGTGAGCATCCCCGCGACGCCGGCCCCCACACCGGAAGTGTCGCAGACCCAGGTGCTGCGGAGCATCGACGGCCAGAGCTATTACACCCAAACCACATGCTATGATCTGAAAACCATGACCGCCTGCGACTGGAGACCGGAATTGCCCGCAGGATATCAGATGGCCGGCGAGGGCCCGGTCTCGGACGGGCAGGCTCTGTACTTTCTTATGAGCCGGGAAGGGGGCCTGACCGGGCAGGCGCTGGGCCGGATGCCGCTGGAAGGCGGAGACGTGCAGATTCTTTACAAATGCGGCGAGCGCGAGCAGATCGGCATTGCTTATACCGACGGTGCGGGCGAGGATTGCAAACGGCCCGTCCTGCTGCGCAGCGGAGAACGGCGCTGCTTCCTTGTACACCGGTGGACCGGGGAAGAGGGGAATTCCACCTGGCTCTATGGATGGGATCTGGAATCCGGAGTTTGTGAGCCGGTGAAGCAGCTGGGGAGCCATGTGCGCTTCTGGGGCGAGTATCAGGGCCGGGCGGTACTGGAGGATTCCAGGGAACCGGAGGCGGGCCTGTTCCAGCTGGATGCGGACACCGGGGAGCTTACCGTTCTTTTGAGCGGCGAAAACACCGAGGCAGCCGAGCTGTTTCTGGGGCCGCCGCTGCTGATCCGGGAGAATTTCGTCTGTGTGGGTACCATGCTTGCTGACAATCCGGATGGCAAGGAGCGGGTGTATTGCCTGGACCTGAAAACCGGGGCGATCCGGCAGCTTGCCAGCTCGGATGACGGTTATCTGCTGATCCGCATGCAGGATATCTGGGACGGAAAGCTGCGGGTTCGGGGCACAGAAGGCTACGAGTCGGGTCTGTGGTATGTGGACTGCGTCACTGGTCAGCGGGTGGAGGGCGCGCTGGCGGATGAGAGCGGCATACCGCTGCACATCCGGGCGCAGATCGGGGAATACTACCTGATCGATGTGCCGAGCGAACAGATGGCGGAGTACCTCTGGCTGAACGAGAATGGGGAACCGGTATATTCCCGGGATATTGGCCGGAAGCTGGCCCTCATTGCCAAGGAGGACTACTGGGCGGGCCAGCCCGATTATCAGACGTTTGAACGGGAAGCGAGGGAGACGGAATGAAGGCGGCAAAACGGCTTTGGGCGGCGGCACTGGCGTTTGTGTTGCTGGCGGGCTGCGGGAAACCGACCGCGGGCACGGCCCCGGCGGCTTCGGCGGCACCGGAAAATCAGGAGCAGCCGGTTACAGGGCTGCTCACCGCATGGGACGGGCGGCGCTATTACACAAAGGCAAATGTGATTTGTGATTCTGCCGATATGACTGCCCGCGACCTTGTGCTGCAGATGGACGGGCAGAGAATGCTGAGCGGTTATCCGGTCACCGATGGGAAGTTCCTGTACTATTCCACAGAAACGATTTTGGAAGCGCCGGAACACCGCACACAGATATGGCGAAGCGGGCTGGATGGAAGTGAGCCTGTGCTGCTCTGGCAGAGCGAAGCCGAAACGGGCATTTCGCCCGTTAGCGCCTCACTGAACGGCTGGTCGGACAACATTGGCCGGCTGGTGGTGTTTGCATGGCAGGATGCGGTCTGGTTTTTCATCGGGCAGGAAGGCTGGCTCGACAGCCCGCAGGTGCTTCGCTGTGGGAACGGCGAAACCCAGGCGCGCCCGGTGGAATATCCGGAGCCGCTTGCGCAGGGAACGTTTGCGGGCGAAATGGATGACCAGCCGGTGTTCCAAAGTTTTGAGGAGGAGCGGTGCGTCTACTGGCAGCTGGACCTTGCCACCGGAACGGTGCGGGAACTGGCCGATTTTCCGGAAACGGTCCATTCCAACCTGTTGGTGCAGGATGGGATACTGTATTTGCAGGACGATGAAAGCTGGGAGCTTTGTGCGGTGGATCTGGCCAGCGGTGAGCGGCAGGTTCTGTGGCGCCCGGAGGAGCCGGATCAGGGATTGGGGGTACAGTATGTGTGGGATGACCATGCTTTTTAATGAGTGTGGAACGGCCTCTGCGGTATTATTCACTGGATCTGAACGATGGCAGCACACAGGTGATGACGTTGCGGGGAAAATGGGAAAGTGACGGCAGAGAATTTGTGGTATATGCCAAGGCTCCTCTGGAGGACAGCTATGTGGTGGTATGCCGGCGGAATGAATTCATCGGCATAGGGATGAGCCAGGCGGGCGAACCGGAGCGGTCGAAGGAGACGCAGGAATATTACGCCCTCATCAAAAAGGAGGATTTTTGGAACAGCGTGCCCGAGTACCGGTATTTTACCTGGGTGGATGGCAGGTGAAATTTGCCCGCGGGCATTGTTTTGCTTTTCCCACTCTGCTACAATAGGGGCAGAAAACAACGCAAAAAGGCGGTTGAACATCCATGAACAGAAAACATATTGTATGTTACGGCGATTCCAACACCTGGGGCTACTGCGCGGCCACCGGCGGCCGCTATGCGGACGACGCACGCTGGACCCGCCTGCTGCAGGAGCAGCTGGGCGAAGGCTGGCTGGTGGCCGAGGAAGGGGTGTGCGGCCGAACCACCGTGTTTGAGGACCCCCTCACCGAGGGGCTGTGCGGTTTTGCTCATCTGGCCCCGGCGCTGTATGCGAACAGCCTGCTGGATCTGCTGGTGGTGATGCTGGGCACCAACGACTGCAAACAGCGCTATTCTGCCACCGCCCAGAACATTGCCGACGGGCTGGCCCGGCTGGTGACGAGGGCAAAGCAGCTGCCGGTGTGGGCGGGTGAGCCCAAGGTGCTGATCGTGGCGCCCATCATGATCGATCCCCGGGTGCATCAGGTGCCCCGGGTGGGTCAGGAAATGGGCGAGGGCTGCGTGGAGAAATCCCGCCTGCTGCCCGGCCTGATGGAGCAGACCGCCCGGGAGACCGGCTGCGAATTCATGGACTGCAACCCCTATGTGCAGCCGGGCGAGGCGGACTGGATGCACTTTGACGCGGCCAGTCAGGCCCGCTTTGCGCTGGCGCTGGAGGCAAAGATCCGGGTGCTTCTGGGCAGCCGGGGCTGAACCGCTGCATAGGCGTTTTGAACACCCCATATCCTTGTAAAAAAGGGATATGGGGTGTTGTTTTATGCTGCATGCGCTCACGTTGACGATATTGGCCGGGCTGAGCACCGGCATCGGCGGGCTGGTGGCGGCTCTTTTTCGCCCGGGGCGGCGGGCCATGGCCCTCTGTGGCGGGTTTGCGGCCGGGGTGATGCTGGCGATGTGCCTGCTGGACCTGATCCCTCATGCGCTGGAGGGTTACCGGCCGGCCATGGGGTCGTTGGGAGCAGGGCTGGCGGTAACCAGCCTGGTGTTGCTGGGAATGGGGGTGGCAGCATTGCTGGAGCAGCTGCTGCCCCGGGCAAAAACGGGCAAAAGCGACGGCGGGCGGGCCAGCGCCATGCGGGGCGCACTGGTCACCGGTCTGGCGCTGCTGGCGCATAATCTGCCGGAAGGCGCGCTCACCCTGTTTGCAGGAGTGGCAGACCCGGCGGCGGGCCTGCGGCTGAGCCTGGCGGTGGGGCTGCACAACCTGCCCGAGGGCATGGCGGTGGCCGCACCCCTGTACTACGCCACCCGCAGCCGGTCAAAGGCGGTGGGGGCGGCATTTGCCAGCGGGCTGGCCGAACCGCTGGGCGCGGTGCTGGCCTTCGGGCTGCTGGGCTCCTTCCTCACGCCCGGCTTTTTGAACGGGCTGCTGGCCGGGGTGGCCGGGGTGATGTGCTGGGCGTCCTCCTTTGAGCTGTTGCCCATGGCCTACCGGTTGGGGCCTGCGCCCCGGGCCGCAGCGGGCTTTGCGGCCGGGGTTTTGACGATGCTACTTGGAATCAGCCTGTTAACGTGATATAATAAAGCAGATTATCTTTTTTGGCTTGCGGCACGAGCTGCCGCAAACGGAAAGGGGGGCGACGGCTGTGAAACGGATGGTTCTGGCACTTCTTGTGCTGGCAGCAGGTCTTTTGTGCGGCTGCACCGGCTCCATGAGCAGCGGCGTGGAAGAGCTGCTGCGTGCGCCCCAGCTGGCGGGGCCGCAGAGCAGCGTGCAGAAGGCCATCACCGCATATCTGGGCGAAGCCCCGCAGCTGAAGTATCCCCAGACCGGCGATATTCTGTCGCCCTTTCTGTTTGGCGACTGGAACGGAGACGGCAGCATGGATGCTGCGGCACTGTATACAAGCTCCGGAATGCAGAACGTCTGCCTGGCGATTCTGGAGCAGACCGGCGGTTCCTGGGAAGTGACCCAGGAGCTGGAGGGCCTGTCCGCCGAGGTGGACAGCATAAGCACCGCGGCCATGAGCGGCGACGGCGGAATGCAGCTGCTGGTGGGCTATGTGGGCACCAGCGGGGAAAAATATCTTTCGGTATATGCCTATCAGGAGCACACCCTTACGCAGGTGATGGAGCAGGCATATTCCCAGTATGAATTGCAGGACATCACCGGCAGCGGGCTGAAGGATCTGATTCTGATCGGGCCGCAGAGCGGAGAAGGAGTAAAGGTTCAGCTGCTTACTGCCATCCAGGGTGAGCTTACCATGGCGCAGGAGCTGTGGTTGGGACCGGGCCGTTTTTCCAGCTGCGAAGGGCTGCACCTGAGCAGCGGAGCGGATGGCGGATATTATCTGGTGCTGGATGGCTACAACGGCACCGGCACGGCTCTTGCCAGTATCCTGCTCAGCTACAATGCCGCAACCCAGAAGCTGGAGGAATATATCCCATTGCTGCCGGTGGATATCTACACCGAGAGCACGCGGTATTCCAGCCTGCTCACCAGCACGGACATTGATGGCGACGGAACCGTGGAAATTCCCGTTGAGCTGGCCGAGGATAACAGCCAGATCACTGTGGGGCGGCTGACTTTTCTGCAGTGGATGGACTATACCAGTACCGCACCGGAAAAAAGCTTCGGCATTGCGGATCTGGAAAACGGATTTTATCTGGAGCTGCCCCCCAGCTGGGAGGGCAATGTGCTGGTTACCGAGGGCGCCCAGGAGGGCAGTTGGGCCATTCGCAGCCTGACGGACGGCACCGGATACCTGGAGGTGCGGGTGGTTGACCCCAGCACCGAGGGTGGGTCCTATTTCCGTTTGGGAAATGTGGGCGGCAAGAAGGTTCAGGCCAGGATTCTGGCCTCACACATTGGAGAAAACGGCGAAAACCTGCAGCCGGCTGCACTGACCGACTGTTTCCGGGTTTTGTGAGCGGCAGGCACTGCGCTCCGTTTTTATAGGAGGTTTGATTGCATGCGTAGAGTGTTAGTTGTGGAAGACGAGGCCAGCATTCGCGAGCTGATCGCCTTGAATCTTCAGATGGGCGGCTACCAGGTGCTGGAAGCAGGAAGTGCCGAACAGGGCCTTGCGCTGCTGAGCCAGGGCCAGAAATGCGATGCCGCCGTGCTGGACGTGATGCTGCCCGGCATGAACGGGTTTTCCCTGTGCGAGACCATTCGCCGGGACGACCCCAACATCGGCATTATTATTCTGAGTGCCAAGAGCATGGAGCAGGACAAGATCCGCGGCCTTTCCATCGGTGCGGACGATTATATGACCAAGCCCTTCAGCGTGTCTGAACTGCTGGCCCGCATCGAGGCGCTGTGCCGCCGGGTGAATCGGGGCACGGCGGAAAGCCCTGTGCCGGATGAGACCCGCATGGTAAGCGGTCAGTTCATTCTGGACCAGAAGAGCCGGGTGCTGTATAAGGCGGGCAAGCCCATCGACCTGACTCAGGTGGAGTTCCAGATCATGGAGCTGTTTTTCCAGAACCCCGGCACCGCCCTTGTGCGGGAAAAGATTCTGGAAGGGGTCTGGGGCGAAAATTATTATGGCGATGTGAAGATCGTGGATGTGAACATCCGCCGCCTTCGTATGAAGGTGGAAGACGAGCCCTCCAGCCCCAAGCATATCCTCACGGTGTGGGGCTACGGTTACCGCTGGAATGGCTGACAAGCAGGCACAAGGGAAGGGGGCTGCCATGAACAGCATCACCAAACGCTGGCTGCGCAGCAGCCTTCTGATCACCTTTTTGCTGGTGGCGGGAGCAGTGAGCATCTACATCTACACCCTCATTTCCAGCAGCTACAACGGGGTGCAGCAGGCCATGTTCAGCCGAATTTTCAGCATGGGCGGCCAGCTGAAGATCACCACCGGTCAGACGGCGGAGCAGACGGCGCAGAACCGGGGCCGTTTGCTGCGGCGTATGGTGGAACAGTTCGACGAAAAGGACAAGTTCGAGTTCATGCTGCTGGACAGCGAGGGTCAGGTGATTGCCACCTCCTCAGGCGGAACCCTCGGCTACAAGGAAATTCCGGAGGATTTTTTCCTGGCGATGGAATCGCCCAACAGTACCGGGCGAAGTGTGTATACCAGTGTGACCGGCGAACGGGTAATGGCTCTTACCGTGATGGTGCCCTACCCGGCGGAGGATGTGGCGGCGCTGCGTATGGTGACCAGTCTGACCATGGTGGATCAGATGATGGTGGAGCGGGTGCTGCTGGCGCTGGGCATCGGGGCGGCAATTCTGCTGTTCAGCGTATGGAGCGGCGTGTTTTTCATCCGCTCCATTGTGCGCCCGCTGGATGAGGTGGCCCAGACCGCCAATGCCATCGCCCGGGGCGATCTGAGCGCCCGTTTGCCCGAAGGCAGCGACAGTGACGAGATTGGCCGGCTGTGCAATACCATCAACCAGATGGCGGGGGAGCTGTCCAAAACCGAGCGACTGCAAAATGAATTCATCTCGTCGGTCAGCCACGAGCTGCGCACGCCGCTTACCAGCATCCGGGGCTGGGTGGAGACCATTGCTCATATCCGGGATCCGGAGGATGAAAACTACCGCAAGGGCCTGTCCATCATCGGGCGGGAAACCGACCGGCTGTATGATATGGTGGAGGAGCTGCTCAGCTTTTCCCGGCTGCAGAGCGGTGTGAAGCTGGACTGCTGCCCGCTGGATCTGGTGGCGGAGCTTACCGATGCGGCCCTCTTCATGGAAGCGCGCATCCGTGCCGAGGGGCTGCATCTGGTGTATGAGGAGCCGGAGCTGCCCCTGCCCATCTGGGCGGACGCGGGCCGGCTGCGGCAGGTATTCATCAACGTGATGGACAATGCGGTGAAATATTCTTCACCCGGCGGGGCCATTACGCTGGACCTTTTGCAGGACGGCGAAAATGTGTATGTGCTGATTCAGGATGAAGGCCGTGGCATCGCGCCGGACGACCTGGAAAACGTGAAGCTGAAATTTTTCAAGGGAAAGGGCGCGGTGCGCGGCAGCGGCATCGGCCTTGCGGTGGTGGATGAGATCATGACCGCACTGGACGGCTCGGCGGACATTTCCTCCGAGCTGGGCAAGGGCACCACCGTGACCCTTCGGCTGCCCATCTACCGGGGCGGCGGCGAGCCGCCGGCCTGGGCGGTGCAGCAGGCCCGGTGAGCGGGCAAACCACAAAACCGAAGAGGAAACGGAATGCTTTCGATTGTTGGAAATCTGTTTATGCTGGTGCTCACGGCGGTGCTTCTTGCATCGCTGTTGAAGCGCAGCTTTGCCCATACACTGCCCCTGGTGCTTACCATGGGGTCGCTTTTGATTTATCTGTTCACCGCCGTGGGCGAAAAGGAGTTCATGACTCTGCCCATGGTTCTGGTTCCGCTGGCACTTCTCTGGTGGCTGCGGAAAACGAAGCAGGGGTGGTCTTTTTCCCTGCGGGGGCTGGGGCCGGTGTTCTGGGCCTTTCTGCTGGCGCTGATTCCGGCGCTGCTGTGCACCGGGCACCTGCAGCTGACCATTTTTGACGACGTCGCCCACTGGGGGCTGTTCACCCGCCAGATGTGCGGCATTGACCAGTTCCCGAACGCGGCGCAGAGCGCCTCCACCTTCAGCGACTACCCGCCGGGCATCCAGATGCTCACGGTGCTGTTGTATCAGGGGGCGCGGGATGTGCCGGATGCACCCGGCCTGTTTACCGGGCAGCTTGTGTGGTACATCGGCCTGACTCTGCCGCTGTTTGAAGCCATTCAATGGACAAAAAGCCGCTGGAAAAATATCCTTCTGGTTCTGGGCCAGGCGGCATTTCTTTTGATCTTTCCGGCGTATTTCACCAAGTATCATCAGATGAGCCTGGTGGTGGAGCCGGTGATGGCCCTTCTGCTGGGGTGGGCATTGCTCACCGCCTGGCGCAGCCCGAACCCCACGCTCATCGATCTGGTGAGTGTGAGCGGGGCGCTGAGCCTGCTGATTATCTCCAAGAGCACCGGCCCGCTGTATGCCTTCACCGGAATGGCAGCGGTGGCAGTGCTCTGGTGGAGGCCGCTGCGTGCGCTGTTTGCAAAGGGCGCGTCCCGATGGGCCCGCCTGCTGGCACTGGGAGCAGCGGCCGCACCGCCTGCCTTCTGGCTCAGCTGGCAGCTGCTGTGCCGGCTGAAGGGAACCAGTTCCTATTTCAGCCAGGACGTGGCCGGCGGAGCGTACAGCCCGGCCAATCTGCTGGAGTTTTTCACCGGCAGCGGCGAGGCGGGGCCGGTAATCCGCCATTATCTGGAGTATTTCTGCCTGAGCCCGCTGAACCGGGGGCTGGGGCTTTCGGCCCTGGGCTTCCTGCTGGTGTTCGCGGTCATGGTGTGGCTGCTTGGCCGTTTGTGCCCGGAGCGCCGCGCCGTGCTGCGGCGGGCGGCACTGCTGCTCACCGCCGTGTTTCTGATCTATGCGGTAATGCTGTGCTACTCCTATCTGTATTTGTTTGACCCGGACGAGGCCCAGCAGCTGGCGGCCTATCACCGCTACATCATGCCGCTGCCCACCGCCATGATCTACTGGGGGCTGGGGGCGCTGAGCGTCTTTTGTCCCATGCTGAACACCGCAAAGCGCAGGCTGGCAACCGGCGCGCTGGCGGCGGCATCGTTGGTGTTTTGCGTGAACTGGGTGGCGGCCACCGAGCTTGTGCCGGGGCTGTTTTTGCAGCACCGGCAGCTGGATGCGGAGGAAGCCCAGTGGGCCAAGGAGGAAAACGAACTGGAACCGGTGCGGCAGGCGTTTTTCGACCTGCTGCGGCAGAACGAGACCGGCATCCTGATTCTTACCCAGCAGCCCCAGTGGGGCCACTATTCCCGGCTGTACAAATATTATCTGCTGCCGGGGCGCACGCTGGCTTTGAACCCGGTGGAATATGGCGACAGTGAAACCATGCGCAGCCGGTATGAGCAGTGGGCCGGGGAGGAAACCGGCCTGCGAATGGTCTACTGCGCTGCGGACGGCGAGGAAGTGGCCCAGAGCATTGGCCTGACCGATGAAGCGGGCAATCCGCTGCGGGCCAACACCGTTTATTGCCTGAAGGTGGATGGAACCCTGAGCTGGTTCCAGGATCTGCCTGCTCCGGCAACGGCCTGAGGCCGACCGGAAATTCAATGAACATAACAGGGGGCGGCAGACCGCCCCGAAGGAGAAAGAATGGAAAAACCAAAGGAATGTTTTAAAACCAGCGTGGGCGGTCAGGCCCTGATGGAGGGCATCATGATGCGCGGCCCTAAAAAGATCTGTGTGGCCGTGCGCAAGCCGGACGGGGAGATCGACCTGACCATGGAGGACGTGAAACACCACAAATGGCAGAAGATCCCCTTTGTGCGGGGTGCTTTTTCCATGATTGAGAATCTGGTGCTGGGTTACCGGTATCTGATGCACTCCGCCGAGGTGAGTATGCCCGAGGAGGAGCAGGAGGAGCCCGGCAAGCTGGACAAATGGCTGCAGGAGCATACCGGCCCGAAGTTCCAGAATTTTCTGATGGGGCTTGCCGCGGTAATGGGCGGTATGCTGGCCATCGTGCTGTTCATGGTATTGCCCACCGCCATTGTGGGCGGTGTGAACCACTTTGTAAATCTGGGCTGGGGCAAGGTGCTGCTGGAGGGCGTGCTCAAGATTGTCATGTTTGTGATCTACCTGTTCCTGTGCACCCGCATGAAGGACATTCATCGTGTGTTCGAGTACCACGGTGCAGAGCACAAGACCATTGCCTGCTATGAAGCGGGCGAGGAGCTGACAGTGGAAAACATCCGCCGTCACTGCCGCTTCCATCCCCGTTGCGGTACCAGCTTTATGATCCTGGTGCTGATTGTGAGCATTCTGCTGTTCAGCGTGCTGCCTTGGAGCAGCACCGGTCTGCGCGTATTCCTCAAGCTGCTTTTGCTGCCGGTTGTCATGGGCATCAGCTACGAGCTGATCAAGCTGGCCGGCCGGTACGACAATCTGGCCACCCGCATCATCAGCGCACCGGGGTTGTGGCTTCAGCGGCTGACCACCTTTGAGCCGGACGATTCCATGATTGAGGTTGCCATTGCTGCGGTGAAGCCGGTGCTGCCCAGCCGCCCGGAGGACGGGCTGTGGTAAGCGGCGCGCCCCGGGCTGCCCATGCATGGGCACGGACCCGGCTGGAACAGGCCGGTGTGGAGGATGCCGCCTTCGATGCCGCCTGCCTGATGGAGCTGGTGGCAGGCAGAAACTGGCGCTGGATGGACGGCGAGCTGACCGAGGCGCAGAAAAAACGGCTGGAACAGCTGGTGGAAAAGCGGGCGCAGCGGTATCCGCTGCAATATCTGGCGGGCCGGTGGCCTTTCCTGGACTTTGAGCTGGAGGTGGGCCCCGGGGTGCTGATTCCCCGGGCGGACACCGAGCTTCTGTGCGAGACCGGCGCCGAGCTGCTGGCAGGCAAAGCGGAACCGGAGGTTCTGGATCTGTGCGCCGGCAGCGGCTGTGTTGGCCTTGGGCTGAAGCGGCTGGTTCCCGCCGCCCGGGTCACCTGCCTGGAAAAAAGCCCGGATGCCTTTGCCTATCTGAGCCGGAACGCTGCCGGGGCTCTGCCCGGTTCTGGCCCGGAGCATCCGGCGGTGCGGCCGGTGGCAGGAGATGTGTTCTGCTACCAGCAGCAGCTGGGAGCGGAAACGCTGGATCTGATCCTTTCCAATCCTCCCTATGTGACCGGCGACGAGATGAAGGCCCTGGAGCCGGAACTGCGCTTTGAGCCGGAAATGGCACTGGAAGCTCCTCATGAGGGGCTGGCCTTTTACGAGCACATTGCCCCCGCCTATTTCGGTGCGCTGCGCCGCGGCGGCTGGCTGGCGGTGGAGATCGGCTGGGCCCAGGCGGCGGCAGTACGCGGTATTTTTGAGGCCGCAGGTTACCGGAATGTGGCCGTCCGGCAGGATCTGGCGGGCAAAGATCGGGTGGTTTTGGGGCAAAAAGCCTGAAAAACAGGAGTATTGGTCCGATAAAACGGTCGATCAAGAAGAAACTTACAACTTGCAGTTGTAAGTTTCTTCTCTTTTGTGTATAATAAGAACATGCGAAACAAAAAGCGGCCCGGTCAGTTGACCTGTGGCGGCAAAGATAAAACATCAATCCGGTTTGAATAAAGGAGCAGAAGCATTATGGCAGACAAGAAACCTCTTCCTTCCCCCAGCAAGAAGGCTGCGGGCGACAAAAAGGCCGCGCTGGAGACTGCGCTGGCCCAGATTGAAAAGCAGTTCGGCAAGGGCGCAGTGATGAAGCTGGGCAGCAATGTGGCCATGCAGGTGGATGCCATTTCCACCGGCAGCCTGTCGCTGGATCTGGCGCTGGGTGTGGGCGGTATGCCCCGCGGCCGTGTGGTGGAAATTTACGGGCCGGAATCCAGCGGTAAGACTACTCTGGCACTGCATGTGCTGGCCGAGGCTCAGAAAGCCGGCGGCGAGGTGGCCTTCATCGACGTGGAGCATGCGCTGGACCCGGTGTATGCCCGCGCTCTGGGTGTGGACATCGACAGCCTGCTGGTGAGCCAGCCGGATACCGGCGAGCAGGCGCTGGAAATCTGCGAGGCGCTGGTGCGCTCCGGCGCCATTGACGCCATCGTCATCGACTCGGTTGCCGCCATGGTGCCCCGCGCCGAGATCGAGGGCGAGATGGGCGACTCCCACGTGGGCCTGCAGGCCCGCCTGATGAGCCAGGCGCTGCGCAAGCTGACCGGCGTCATCGGAAAGACCAACACCGTGGCCATCTTCATCAACCAGCTGCGTGAGAAGGTGGGCGTGACCTACGGCAACCCGGAGGTGACTGCCGGTGGCCGTGCGCTGAAATACTACTCCTCCGTGCGCATCGACGTGCGCCGTATCGAAGGCCTGAAGGATTCCACCGGCGCCTTCATCGGCAACCGCACCCGTGCCAAGGTGGTAAAAAACAAGGTGGCTCCTCCCTTCAAGGAGGCCGAGTTTGACATTATGTTCGGCGAGGGCATCAGCAAGACCGGCGAGATTCTGGATCTGGCCGTCACCCTGGGCATCGTGCAGAAGAGCGGCGCATGGTTCAGCTATGGCGAGACCCGCCTGGGCCAGGGCCGCGACAATGTGAAGATCTACTTCAAGGAACACCCTGAGCTGATGGCGGAGATCGAGGAGCTGGTGCGCCAGAATGCCGACAAACTGGTAAAGGGCGGCAAGAAGGCGAAGGGCTCTGTAACCCCGGTGGTGGCCGCGCCCGCGCCCGCCGCAGCGGAAGCCCCCGCCAAGGAGAAGGCGGCCGCGGTGAGCGAGGCCGACCTGGACATCATGGTCGAGGACTGAGCCGGTGCTGTTTGAAGAGGAGGACAAAGCCTACCGCCGCGCACTGGACAAGGCCATGGAATACCTTTCGCTGCGGGATCATTCCAGCGGCGAGCTGTATGACAAGGTGCGCAAAAAGGTGGAGGATGACCAGGCAGCAGCCGCAGCTGTGGCCCGCTGCGTGGAGCTTGGGCTGATTAACGACGAGGCCTTTGCCCGCCACCGGGCCAAATACCTGCTGGCCCGCCATAAAAGCCCGGCCCAGATCCGGGCTCATCTGGCGGAAAAGGGCGTGGACCGGCAGATCGCCGCTCAGGTTCTGGAGGAGCTTTTTGAAGAGGAAAGCCCCGCCGACGCGGTGTATCAGCTGTTGTGCCGCAGCTATGGCCGCAAGCTGGCGGCAGGCAAGCGCCAGAACGTGATTGCTGCCATGGCACGCCGGGGCTTTTCCATGGGGCACATCCGGGAGGCGCTGGCCCGCTGGGAGGAGGAAAATCCAACCGAAGAGGAGCAGCCGGACTGGGAGCCGGAGTTCTGAGCCGTCAAAGAGTGAAAAGGGCGGGGAAATGGCCGGATTTCCGCCAACTTCCACCCTGCAATGCTGGACTTTGCCCCTATAAACATGATAGAATAACAGGGCGAGGGAGTGTTCTCCCTCGCCTTTTCCTGTATGGCCGCCCGCCCGAGTTTGTTCAAAATGCACACAGGGCGCGAAGCGGCGTGAACCAACAAGCAAAAAGGAGAATACTGCATTGAATATCGCAATCATTTCGCTGGGCTGCCCCAAAAATCAGGTGGATGCCGACGTGATGTGCCACGGTCTCATCGCTGCCGGCCACACCACCACCGCCGACCTGAGCTTGGCGGATGTGATCATCGTGAACACCTGCGGCTTTATTGAGAGCGCAAAGACTGAGGCCATCGAGAATATCCTGAACGCCTGCTCCTATAAGGAACAGAACCCCAACCTGAAGGTGGTGGTTACCGGCTGCCTGGCCGAGCGGTACCAGCATGAGATCCGCACCGAGATTCCCGAGGTGGATGCGGTGGTGGGCATCGGCTCCAACAAGGCCATTCCCCAGATCATCGACCGGCTGTGCGGCGGCGCGGAGGATCAGAACCGGGAGTACTACGGCCCCAAGACCGATCTTCCCCTGGGCGGTCGACGGGTGATCTCCACCCCCCATCACTATGCCTATCTGAAAATTGCCGAGGGCTGCAACAACCGCTGCCACTACTGCGCCATTCCTCTGATTCGTGGCCCGCTGCGCAGCCGCCCCATGGAGGACTGCCTGGCCGAGGCCCGCTGGCTGGCGAATGAGGGCGTGAAAGAGCTGGTGCTGGTGGCCCAGGATCCCACCGCCTACGGCGACGACTGGGGCAAGAACAGCATCTGCGAGCTGCTGGATGAGCTGAACAAGATCGAGGGCATCCGCTGGATTCGCATCCTGTATGCCTACCCCGAGCGCATTACCGACGCCTTTATCGCGGCTATGGTTCGCAACGAGAAGGTTGTGCCCTATCTGGATCTGCCCATTCAGCACTGCAACAGCCGGGTGCTCAAGGCCATGAACCGCAAGGGCGACCGTCAGGTGGTGGAAAGCGCCATCCAGCGGCTGCGGCAGGCCATTCCCGGCATCACCCTGCGCACCACCCTGATTGCAGGTTACCCCGGCGAGACTGAGGAGGAGTTCGACGAGCTGTGTCAGTTCGTGAAGGACACCGCCTTCGAGCGGCTGGGCTGCTTTGCCTTCAGCCCGGAGGAGGACACCGTGGCCGCCTCCATGCCGGATCAGCTGCCGGAAGAGGAGAAGCAGCGCCGGGCCGACATCATCATGCGTGCCCAGGCCAACATCAGCGCCGCCAAGCTGGAAGAGAAGGTGGGCAAGACCCTCACCGTGATCTGCGACGGCATCGACGAGGAAAGCGGCCTGTATCTGTGCCGCAGCGAGGCGGATGCCCCGGAGATCGACGGTAATGTGTGCGTGTCCAGCGAGGATCCGATGTATCCCGGCGAGTTTTATCAGGTGTACATCGAGGAGAGCGACATGTACGATCTGTATGGCTATGTAGTGGAGGATGAGAAGGATGAATCTGCCCAATAAACTCACACTGGCCCGCATCGTGCTGGTGCCGGTATTTATGGTATTGGCCCAGATGAGCCAGTACGGCACTTCGAACTTTGTTCCGGCCTGGTACCTGGCGGCAGGCGTGGTGTTTGCCGTTGCCAGTTTCACCGATTTTCTGGATGGCTATCTGGCCCGCAAGTGGAATCTGGTAACCGATTTCGGCAAGTTTGCCGATCCTCTGGCCGACAAACTGCTCACCACCGTGGCTTTCCTGTACATGATGCGGGACGGTGTGTGCAGCATCTGGGTGGTGGCCATCATTCTGGCCCGGGAGTTTGCTGTGGCCGGCGTGCGTATGGTGGCGGCTTCCTCCAATCATGTGATCGCTGCCAATATGTGGGGCAAGGTGAAAACCGTGCTGCAGATGCTCACAATCCTGTTCTACTATTTCGCGGCGGCTTTCTCCAGTGGCGGAGATATCATGGCCGTGGGTCTGATCTCCATGGTGCTGTGCTGGCTGGTGGCGCTGGTGACCCTGCTCTCCGGCGGTATCTACCTGTGGCAGAACCGGGAATGCTTCATGAACGCAAAATAATCCGGCCGGACCTGAATCTTCCGGAAAAAATGAAAAAGGCTTGCCTTTCCATGTGGAAGGCAAGCCTTTTTTGTGTAAAAAGCCGGGTTACAGGTGGCGGATGGCCAGTGCGTTGGCGGTCAGATCCTTGTTGCGCATGGTGGTATCCATGTCGCGGCGGCAGAACTCGTTTACCAGCATGTCCACCACGAACAGCATGGCCATCTTGGCAGCAATGCTGCCGGTCTGCAGCGGGCGTTCGTGACCGCCGCACAGCAGCACCACGTCCGCCATGCTGGCAGCAGGGGAGTCGGCATAGTGGGTGATCAGCACGATCTTTGCGCCGCGGGCCTTTGCGGGCCGGAGCACATCCTCCGCATCCCGGGTAGAGCCGGAATAGGAAACAAACAGAATCACGTCGTTTTCCTCCAGCAGGCTGGCGGCCATGATCTGCATGTGGTTGTCTTCAATGGTAAAGAATTTTGGGGTCACGGTGAGAAAACGGCTCCAGGCCTCCCGCACGGTGGCCATACTGCCGCCGTAGCCCAGGCCAAGAATTTTGCCGGCCCCGGCCAGAAGATCGCCCGCCTTGATCAGCGCTGCCTCGTCCAGAAGCGACAGAGTCTGGTTCAGGGCCTGAATATTGGCTTCATACAGGCGGCGGCACATGGCCTCCACGGTGTTGTCCTCGGGGGTGAGCTCGCCGTAGGCCGCATAGGGGTTGGGCTGATTCAGAATACTGGACTTGGCCAGGGCGAGCTTGAATTCGTTGTAGCCGCCGAAACCCAGCTGCTTGCAGAACCGGAAGATAGTGGCCTCGGCCACCCCGCATTCGCTGGCCAGCCCGGAGATGGACAGATACTGCGCCTGGGCACAGTGCTCGCGCAGATAATCTGCGATCTTACGGGAAGAAGGGGTGAATTGATCGTAGTGGGTATTGATTTGATACATAACATCTAACATAAGCGATACACTCCCCGGAGAATGCTCCTTTCCGCTGTTTCCTGCGAAAAAATTTTTCAAACATAATGTGGAAAGAAGAGAATGCGAATATTTTGTAACTTTATGTAATCATTACAAAATAGAATCAACAGTACTATATATTATAAGGCAAAAGTGACGGAATCACAAGAAAAAAAGGCCTAAAAAGCTGTTGTGCAAGTTCACTGAATATTCATAGAAAAGATAGGTGGACTTCACAATTGAAAAAATTTTTCACGAATGGTAGAATTTGAGTAAAGCGAGACGGCATGGTTTTTCCGTGCCCTGATCGAGTCGAACAGACTGAAAAATCCTTAAGGAGGAGAATTTCAAATGAAAAAAGCGTTAGCACTTGTCATGGCCGGCGCAATGGCGCTGTCCATGGTCGCTTGCGGCGGCGGCAGCACCAGCACCGCCACCTCTGGTTCCACCGCGGCCAGCACCGGCACCAGCACCGCTTCTTCCGGCGCTGCTACCGAGATCACCCTGTGGACCTACCCCATCGGCTCCTGGCAGAAAGAGGAGACCGTGAACGGCTTCATCGCTGAGTTCAACAAGCAGTACCCCGACATCAAGGTCAATGTGGAGTACCTGGACTACACCAACGGCGACGATAAGGTAACCACCGCCATCGAAGCCAAGAACACCCCCGATATCATCTTCGAGGGTCCCGAGCGTCTGGTATCCAACTGGGGCGCCAAGGGCCTGATGGTTGATCTGAGCGACCTGTGGACCGAAGAGGCCACTGCCGACATCAGCAAGACCAGCGAGGCTGTTGTGAATGCCTGCAAGGGTGCCGACGGCAAGTACTACGAGTACCCCCTGTGCATGACCGCCCACAACATGGCCATCAACTACGAGCTGTTTAAGGAGACCGGTGCTCTGCAGTACATCGACGAGGAGACCCGCACCTGGACCACCGATAACTTCGTGAAGGCTCTGGAAACCCTGCGCGACAGCGGTAAGGTTATGACCCCCGCCATCGTTTACTGCGGCGGCCAGGGCGGTGACCAGGGCACCCGCGCTCTGGTGAACAACCTGTACAGCGGCACCTACACCAACGCTGATCACACCGCTTACACTGCCAACAGCGCCGAGAACGTGAAGGCTCTGGAGCTGCTGCAGAAGCTGAACAACGAGAAGGCCCTGACCTTCGATCCCGCTCTGCAGGCTTCCGACGAGCTGCAGATGTTCGCCAACGGCACTGCTGCCATGACCTTCTGCTGGAACGCTTCCAACGAGGCTACCTACGCTGAGCAGGTTACCTTCACTCCCTACGCCATGAACTTCCCCACCGATGACGGCAAGGTTGAGCTGTGCGGCGGTATCTGGGGCTTCGGTATCTTCGACAACGGCGACGACGCCAAGATCGAGGCTGCCAAGACCTTCATCAAGTTCATCTGTGACGACGCCACTCAGGGCCCTGCCAGCGTGCAGGCTACCGGCTTCTTCCCCGTGCGTTCTTCCTTCGGCAACGTGTATGCCGGCACCGAGGATGAGACCCGTATGGCTACCTTCCAGACCTTCCTGCCCAACATGGGTGACTACTACAACGTGACCGGCGGCTGGACCGAGCAGCGCACTGCTTGGTGGAACATGCTGCAGGAAGTTGGCAACGGCAGCGACGTTCAGGCTGCTGCTGACAAGTTCGTTGAGACTTCCAACGCCGCCATCGGCTAAGGAACAGCCCTTCCGACTGATTCGTTAGAGTAGGGACGCGCACCTCTCTTTTTCGCCCGATGCGCAAAAAGAGAGGTGCGCTCTTTCTTAAAAGGCATGAACATGATTCACCCGCTGTTCCGGCGTTAGAGGAACCTGTGAGAGATGAGAGGAGAGGATCCATTTGACTACATCTGCAACCAAGCAGCCTGTAAAAGGACCCAGCAAGCGCTCCGGCCTTGGCATCAGCCGGGCGGAGGCACGCCGTGAGACCATTGCGGCCTACCTTTTCCTGTTGCCGTTTTTGATCGTTTTCGTCGGCTTTGTTCTGATCCCCATGGTCATGTGCCTGTGGACGAGCTTCTTCGATTCCACCATGGCCCGTGAGGATATTTTCGTTGGATTTGGCAACTACATCAAGATGTTCCAGGATGATATTTTCTGGAAGGCTTTGATGAATACCGCACTGATCGTGGTGGTGGCCGTGCCCACTGTTACCGCGTTCTCTCTGTGGGTGGCTTCGGCCATTTATAAAATGAAGGCAGCTTCCTGCTCCTTCTTCCGCTGCATCTTCTATCTGCCCGTTGTAACCGGTACCGTTGCCGTTACCGTGGTGTGGAAGTGGATGTTCAACAACTACTACGGCATCATCAACTATGTGGCCAAGGGCGTTGGCGTGATCGACAACAACGTGAACTGGCTGGGCAACCCCAAGACTGCCATCTGGTGTATCATCCTGATCCTGTTCACCACCAGTATCGGTCAGCCCATTGTTCTGTACGTTTCCGCTCTGGGCAACGTGGACGCCAGCCTGACCGAAGCTGCTCAGGTGGACGGTGCCACCAAGCTGCAGATCTTCTGGAAGATCATGTGGCCCCAGATCACTCCCACCACCCTGTACATCCTGGTTATCACCACCATCAACAGCTTCCAGTGCTTCGCTCTGATTCAGCTGCTGACCAGCGGCGGCCCCAACCATGCCACCGATACCATCATGTACTACATCTACTACCAGGCCTTCAAGCTGTATCAGTACGGCTACGGCAACGCCATGGGCGTGATCCTGGCCATCATCATCGCTCTGCTGTCTGCCCTGCAGTTCAAGGTAGCCGGCAAGGGCAACGACTAAGGAGGCATAGAAGATGAATACTGTAACTGGCAAAATGACTCCTTATAAGGTCATCTCTGGCATCATCCTTGCTATTCTGACCGTGTTCCTGGTGTTCCCCCTGTACTGGATCTTCACCGGTTCCGTAAAGACTGCGGCGGACATCAACACCCCCACTCCCCAGTGGTTCCCCACCAACCCCACTCTGGCCAACTACGAGAAGCTGTTTGACAACCCGGCTCTGCTGTGGCTGTGGAACACCATCTTTATTGCTGTGGTTGCCATGGCCCTGACCTGCATCACTGCCGCCATGGCCGGCTATGTGCTGGCCAAGAAGAAATTCTACGGCCGTACCGTGATCTTCAGCCTGATCGTCTGCGCCATGGCTCTGCCCAAGCAGGTTATCCTGATCCCCCTGCTGAAGGAGATGTCCTTCCTGGGCATCCACGATACCCTGTGGGCCGTGATCCTGCCCACCGTCGGCTGGCCCTTCGGCGTATTCCTGATGAAGCAGTTCAGCGAAGGCATCCCCAACGAGATGCTGGAAGCTGCCCGCATCGACGGCGCCGGCGAGATCCGCACCTTTGTGCAGATCATCCTGCCCATGGTCAAGCCCGGTATCGGCGCGCTGGCCATCTTCACCTTCATCACCGCCTGGAACGATTACTTCATGCAGTTGATCATGCTGACCAAGAACACCAGCCTGACCATCTCGCTGGGTATTGCGAACCTGCAGGCTGAAATGGCCACCGACTTCGGCCTGATCATGGCCGGTGCTGCGGTTGCTGCCATTCCCATCCTGGCCGTGTTCCTGATGTTCCAGAAGTACTTCACTCAGGGCATCACCATGGGTGCGGTAAAGGGTTGATTTTCAGAACCCGTTTGTTTCCCAAAACCAGGTGGCTGCCGCCACCTGGTTTTTTTGTCAATATCGGCTGCTGTGTGAACAGGTGGCCGGAAAAGGAGAGAATACCATGATCTACGATAATTTCAGCAATCTGAGCGCCTACAAGGGCTTTTCCAAAGGCCTGGACAAGGTGATCGAATGGGCCAAAACCCACAAGGTGGAGGAGCTGCCCCTGGGCCGTACCGAGATCGACGGCAGCCGGGTTTTCGTGAATGTGATGGAAGCGGATACCCGCCCGGAAGCAGGCGCCCATTATGAAGTGCATCATAAGTATATGGATCTGCAGATGGACATCGAGGGCTGTGAGGACTTCGAAGTGCCCAGCAGCTACTGCCAGGACGAAAAAGGCTTTGACGATGCGGCAGACATCGGCTTCGGAGATGGCCCGGTGGGCGACCTGGGTCATCTGGGCGGCGGCAAATTTGCGCTGTTTCTGGCCGGCGAACCGCACATGCCCACGTTGAGCAACGGCAGCTGCACCCATGTGAAAAAAGCCGTGTTCAAGATTTTGAGCAACGAATATTACGACGAGGTCTGATCGGGACCCTTTGTCTGTGAGGTTTAAATGGAAAAAAATGAGTGAAAAATCTGCAAAAGCGACGGAGAATGGGGCCAAATGATGAAAAAATTTTTCATTTCTGCTGGAAATAGAAAAAGAGAGAAGGGGAAACGGGAAGCGGATGAATCAGAAAAATCGTTTCAATGGAAGCGTCAAAAGTAACAAAAAATAACAATTCAAAGCTGTTAATTGCCCACAGATAGCCAAAAAATGACTTTTGAAAGAATGGCTTGTGCAAAATGACAAATTTGCCTCGGGTAGATTCGTAGGACTTCATAATTGAAAAAATTTTTCATAGATGGTACCATAAGAGTAAAGCAAGGGGCGCGTGAGCGCACACCTTGTTCCAAGGGAAATGGAGCACCTTGGCTCTGATGCATACTTATTAATAAGCGATTGGAGAAGGTGCTCTCGATTTTTGAAGGAGGCAAAAAACATGAAGAAAGTTCTTGCACTTGTTCTCGCAGCTGCCATGGCACTTTCCATGGTAGCCTGCGGCGGTGGCTCGACCACCACCACCAGCGGTTCCACCGCAACCAGCGGCGCAGCCAGCACCGGCACTGCCGCTGCCGCCAGCGATGGCACCCTGAAACTGATTCTGTCCACCACCGACGGCAGCAGCACCGACGACAAGGTGCCCATCCCCTGGCTGAATCGTACCATGCCCACCAACCTGATGTTCCGCAGCCTGTTCATTTCGGACAGCACCCTGAACGAGGCAAGCCCCGACCTGGCCGAGAGCTATGAGGTCAGCGAGGACGGCCTGACCTACACCATCACCCTGAAGGACGGCCTGAAGTGGAGCGATGGCGAGCCCCTGACCGCTGACGACGTTCTGTGGTCCATCGATGCCGCTCTGCAGACCACTCAGGTAAACTCCATCTACACCTCCGCGTTCAAGAAGATCGCTGACAAGAGCGCCGAGGGCAACGTGATCACCCTGACCCTGAGCGAGCCTTACAGCTCCCTGCCTCAGATTCTGAGCCAGTTCGCCATCCTGCCCAAGCACAGCCTGGAGAACGTGGACGTTCTGAAGCTGGATGCCGACACCACCTTCTGGCAGAACCCCGTAACCAGCGGTTACTACATGGTTGGCGAGTTCAACGTGGGCAACTACTTCACCATGGTTCCCAACCCCAACTATGAGGGCACTCCCGCCAAGATCCAGAAGGTTACCGTTTCCTATGTGAACGATTACCTGACCGCAGCTCAGTCCGGCAACGCCGACTACCTGTACGGCAACGCCACCGACCTGGTGGAAGCCATGCAGGGCATGAGCAACTATACCTCTCACGAGGTTGACGTACTGTTCTACAAGTACTTCATCTTTAACATGGAAGGCACCGACGGCACCCAGAACGAGGCCATGCAGAACGTTGAGGTCCGCAAGGCTATCATGGAAGCCATCGACCGCGCCACTCTGGCCACCCTGTATCCCAGTGCAACCGTGCTGAACTCCGGCGTGCCCGATTCTCATCCCGCTTACAACGGCTTCACCTACACCTTCGACACAGAGAAGGCCAAGGCTGACATCGCTGCTTCCGGCTACGACATGAGCCGTCCCATCCGCATCTGCTACTACAACAACGATCAGACCAGCATCGACCTGATCAACACCATCGTTTACTACCTGGAGCAGGCTGGCCTGACTGTTGAGTCCACCCTGTCCAACGACGGTACCACCGATCTGTTCACTACCCGCCAGTACGACATCGGCTTCAAGGGCAAGAGCTCCTTCTCTCTGGACGAGTGGTACAGCGAGTACCTGAGCACCGATGCTCTGTTCCAGAAAATCTGGGGCGGCGACACTTCCTTCGACGAGGCCATTGCCACCTACTCTGCTGCCACTACCGAGGAAGAGAAGAATGCTGCTCTGAAGACCCTGCAGGATCTGGAGCAGGAGAAGCTGTACAAGGTTCCTCTGTTCACCGTTGGTAACTATGTGTTCACCAGCAGCAACGTGAAGATCCCCGAGGGCGTCACCTTCTGCAACCCCCTGTACAGCTGCGATCTGGATTTCGCCAACTGGGAAATGGCCTGATCCGCTGATACTGCTGCAATCCCTGGCATAATGTGATTGCTGGAAAGGGAGAGACATTGGCCTTTGCCTTTCGTCTCTCCCTTTCCCCTTTTCGGCAGGCTCCTGCGACGGGCCTGTGCTTCGCCCCATTTGAATCACCGAGATTGGAGTGAGAACATGCTAAAGTTCATTCTCAAAAAGCTTCTTCTGATGATCCCGATGCTGCTCGTCATCAGCCTGATCGTGTTCTTCGGCCTGCAGGCGACCGGTATCGATCCCATCAACTTCATGCTCAGTCCCGAACAGCTTTCCGCCAGCCCCGAGGTGGTGGAGCAGCTGCGTGAGGAGCTGGGCCTGAACGATCCTCTGATCGTTCAGTATTTCAACTGGCTGGGCAACATGCTGCACGGTGACTTCGGTTATTCCATCACCGACGGTACCTCCATCGCCAGCACCCTGGCGGTCCGCATGCCCTACACCCTGGAGCTGGCCGGTTATTCCCTGGTGCTGTCCGCCATCATCGGCATCGGCATCGGCATCATCTCCGCCATTCGTCAGAACGGCATCATCGACTACATCGGCCGCGTGCTGGCCGTTCTGGGCCAGGCGGTTCCCCAGTTCCTGGTGGGCATCATCCTGATCCAGATCTTCTCCATCAAGCTGGGCATCTTCCCGGCGGCGAACCGTGTCAGCCCGGATGCCACCAACGCTTTTGTGGACGCCTTCATGCATCTGTTCCTGCCTGTGGCCACCCTGACCATCGGCATGGTGGCGGTTCTGATGCGTTACGCCCGCAACACCATGCTGGACGTGCTGAACAGCGACTACATCAAGACCGCCCGCAGCAAGGGCATCCCCGAGTGGAAGGTTTACTTAAAGCACGGCTTCCGCAATGCCATGAAGCCCGTTCTGGTGATTCTGATGTTCCGTATCCCCACCCTGATCGGCGGCTCCGTGGTTGTTGAGAGCGTGTTCTCCTACCCCGGCATCGGTATGACAATGACCAACGCCATCGTTGCCAACGACTACAACGTGGTTATGGTGACCACCCTGATCATCGCCGCCACCATGCTGGTGTGCTCCTTCATGGTGGACGTGCTGAACGCCATCATGGACCCGCGCGTGCGGCTGGGCGAATAAGCGAGAGGAGGAGTAGAATATGAGCAATCCCAATGCGGCAGCAAGCATCAAGGAACAAAACAAAAGCGCGGCCTCCTCTTTGCTGAAAAAGAATGTCCGCAAGTTTTTGAACAACAAGCTGGCTGTGTTTGGTCTGGTGGTCGTGGTAATCATGACCCTGGCCTGCATCATCGGCGCCATTATGGGCGTGGACTACGCCACCCCCGACCTGACCAACATGAAAGCCGCTCCCGAGGCAGGCCACATCTTCGGCACCGACACCATCGGCCGTGACCTGCTGGCCCGTGTGCTGATCGGCGGCTGCTATTCCATCCTGATCGGCGTGTTCTGCGCCGTGCTCAGCAGCGTGATCGGCGCAGCGCTGGGCGCCATCGCCGGCTACTTCGGCGGCTGGGTGGACGGCGTGATCGTGCGTATTTCCGAGATCTTCCAGGCATTCCCCCAGCTGGTGCTGGTCATGATGCTGGTTGCCATTCTCAACCAGCGCGGTCTGGGCAACCTGCTGTTCATCTTCGTGGTCACCGGCTGGATGACCACCTTCCGTATGGTGCGTAACGAGTTCATGAGCCTGAAGAACGAGACCTACGTCAAGGTCTGCGAAGCTTTTGGCATGAAGCGCAGCAACATCATGTTCAAGCAGATCCTGCCCAACGTGATGAGCCCCATCATCGTTTCCACCACCACCAACGTGGCGTTCTTCATCCTGCAGGAGGCTTCCCTGAGCTTCATCGGCCTGGGCGTTGCCGACAGCACCCCCACCTGGGGCAATATCCTGAACGCTGCAAAGTCTGTTTCCGTGGTTACCAACCAGTGGTGGATCTGGGTATTCCCCGGTCTTGCCATCAGCCTGTTCGTTCTGGCCATCAACTTCTTCGGCGACGGCCTGCGGGACGTTCTGGACCCGAAACAGCAGTAAGGAGGCGGCAGTATGGATACAAAAGAGATCATCTTAGACGTAAAAAATCTGAATACCACCTTTATTTCCGACCGCAAGGAGATCCGGATCGTAAAGAACGTTTCTTTCCAGTTGAAGCGCGGCACCGCGCTGGCGGTTGTGGGTGAGTCCGGCTGCGGCAAGAGCGTGACCATGAACTCCATCATGCGTTTCCTGGGCAAGAACGCCCGGGTCGAAGCGGACAACATCCAGTACAACGCCCTGCGGGACGGCAAGGTGACCGAGTATCATCTGGAAAAGATCAAGGAGCCCAACGGCCCTGAAATGCGCGCTCTGCGCGGCCCGGACATGTCCATGGTGTTCCAGGATCCCATGTCCAGCCTGAACCCCGTTTACAAGGTGGGTGACCAGGTGGCTGAGGGTCTGATCCAGCACACCGGCATGAAGAAGAAGGAAGCCCGCCAGAAGGTGCTGGAAATGTTCCGCAAGCTGGGCATTCCCGATCCCGAGGAGCGCATCGACAACTACCCCCATCAGTTCTCCGGCGGCATGAAGCAGCGCGTGGTGATTGCCATCGCCATGATCTGCAACCCGGAGCTGATCATCTGCGACGAGCCCACCACCGCGTTGGACGTTACCATCCAGGCACAGATCATGGAACTGCTCAAGGATCTGCAGGTGAAGGAAGGCAAGTCCATCGTGCTGATCACCCATAACATGGGCCTGGTGGCCGAGATGGCCGATGAGGTCTGCGTCATGTACATGGGCCGCGTGGTGGAATTCGGCAGCCTGGAGGATGTGTTCGACCGCACCTCTCACCCCTACACCAAGGCGCTGCTGCGCAGCGTGCCCGTGCTGGGCCTGGCCGACGGCCAGAAGCTGGAGACCATTCCCGGCTCCACCCCCAACCCGGCCAACCTGAAGCCCGGCTGTGAGTTCGCGGACCGCTGCCCCGAATGCACCGCCGCCTGCCGTGAAAAGGATATCCCGACCTTCGAGATCAGCCCCGGCCACCGGGTTCGCTGCTTGAAGTATAAGAACTTCCCGGAGGTGGACTGATCATGAGCGAAAATCGTGAAGTTATCTTTAAGATCGAAAACCTGAAAACCTGGTTCCCCATCACCAAGGGCGCCTTCAAGAAAGTCGTGGGCCATGTGAAGGCCGTGGACGACGTGAGCCTGGAAGTGTATAAGGGCGAGACCCTGGGCATCGTGGGCGAGTCCGGCTGCGGCAAGTCCACCTTCGGCAAGACCATTATGATGCTGGAGAAGCCCACCGGCGGCAAGGTGCTGTTCAACTACGGCGGCGAGTTCAAGGACGTGACCAAGTTCAACAAGGAGGAAATGTTCCAGTTCCGCCGCAAGGTGCAGATGGTATTCCAGGATCCCTATTCCGCCCTGAACCCCCAGAAGAAGATTTACACCTCCTTCGAGGAACCCCTGAAGGTTCATGGTGTGAAGAGCGAGGCTGACCGTGAGGCCGTGATGCAGAAGGTGCTGAAGATGGTTAACATCCAGCCCGACTACCTGATGCGTTACCCCCACGAGTTCTCCGGCGGCCAGCGCCAGCGCCTGTGCATTGCCCGTGCGCTGGAGGTTATGCCCGAAGTTCTGGTGTGCGATGAGCCCGTTTCCGCGCTGGATGTGTCCATTCAGGCGCAGGTTCTGAACCTGATGAAGGACATCCAGAAGGAGATGAACCTGACCTACCTGTTCATTGCTCACGACCTGAGCGTTGTGCAGTACATGTCCGACCGTATCGTGGTTATGTACCTGGGCAAGATTGTGGAAATCGCTGACAGCCGTGCGCTGTACGACGAGCCCCTGCATCCCTACACCCAGGCGCTGCTGAGCGCCATTCCTGTGCCTGACATTCACAAGACCAAGAAGCGTCAGGTGCTGGAGGGCGAGGTGCCCAGCCCCATCCACAAGCCCAGTGGCTGTGCCTTCCACAACCGCTGCCCCAAGTGCATGGAAATCTGCAAGACTGTGGATCCCGCCATGGTGCACCACGGTGCAGAGGGCCACATGGTCGCCTGCCATCTGTATGACAAAGAGGCGGCGAAGGCCTGAGATGCGGCTGAAATATTCAAGGCACTGTGATGTGCTGGTGGTCGGCTCTGGCATTGCCGGAATCATGGCGGCCCTTGCTGCGGCGGTGGCCGGCCGTTCGGTGATTCTGGCAAGCAGTGGCCCGGTGTTCTCCGGCTCCAGCTTCTACCCTGGAACCTGGGGCCTCGGGCTGATCGGGCCGGAAAACGAAGCCGACCAGGAGGATCTGGTTCAGAGCATTCTGGAGGTTGGCTGCGGCATGGCGGATGAAGCCATGGTACGGGCCTTTGTGGCGGGCATTGCCCCGGCCATCGAGGGCGTGAAGGCCATGGGCGTTCAGCTGAAGGCTGCTGCCGACCAGAATCAAAAGGATTTTATTCCCTGTTTTGACCGCAAGCACCGCAGCTGGAACGGTCTGCTGTTCGACAGTATGCGCCAGGTGTTCTCCCGCAAAATGGAGGAATCCGGCGTGGAGCAGCTGCCCGGCTGCGAGCTGCTGCAGCTGATCAAAACTGACGGACGGGTGAGCGGTGCAGTGGTCTGCTGCGGCAAAGAGCTGACCGCCATCCGGTGCGGTGCGCTGGTGCTGGCCACCGGCGGTTATGGCGGCCTGTTCCGGGATCGCCTCACCACTGATGATGTGGCTGGCGCCGGCCAGTGGCTGGCGCTGGAAGCCGGGGCAGAGCTGGTGAATCTGGAGTTCATGCAGATGATGCCCGGCTATCTGAACCCCTGCCGCAAAACCATTTTCAACGAAAAAACCTTCCGCTACACCCGCTTGACAGGGCCGGACGGAAGGGATATTCTGGAGAACGAACCGGACCGGCAGGCCCTTCTGGAATGCCGGTCCACCCACGGGCCGTTCACCAGCCGGCTTATTTCCAGGCGGGTGGATCTGGCCATGGTGAAAGCCGCGCAGGCCGCGCCGGAGCAGGGAGTTACCGTGACCTACGGCCCTGAAATCCGGGAAAACACGCCTGAGTTCGTGCGTACTTACTTTGACTGGCTGTGGGAGAAAAAGCATCTGACCATGGATGACCCGGTGCAGATTGCTCCCTTTGCCCATGCGGCCAATGGCGGTGTGCGCATCGATCCCAGCGGTTTTACCGGAGTGCCCGGGCTGTTTGCCTGCGGTGAGGTGACCGGCGGCATGCATGGCGCGGACCGGATCGGCGGCCTTTCCACCGCCAATGGTCTGGTGTTCGGCAGAAAAGCGGGCGAGAGTGCGGCGGCTTTTGCGGCAGCACAGCCCGTGCCCAGGGCAGATGGCCCGGTGGAATTTGATGCCCGGGTTATTCCGGATCAGGCCCAGCGCCGCCGCCGGATGCAGGACGTGATGAGCGAATGCGGCATGGTGGTTCGTACCGGCGAAGCGCTGCGGCAGGGCATGGAGCGCCTTGCGCAGCTGGCAGACGGATGCGCGTTTACCGAAGGCGACGACGCCACGCAGATCGCGGCCAGCCGCCGGCTGTGGGCGCAGCTGCACCTGGCACAGGCCATTCTCAGCGCGCAGTGCATGCGCACCGAGAGCCGCGGTTCCCACTACCGGGCGGACTACCCGGAACGGAATCCTGCCATGGAGCGGCGGATTCTGGTTCGGCTGGAGGGCAGCACAGCCCGCGCCGCCTTTGAACAGAACCTTGCAGAAGAGAGGTCTGAAAAACAATGATTTATACCAATTACCAGCAGATGGAGCGCTACCTGGGCGTAAGTGACGCACTGGACACCGCCATCCGCTATCTGAAAACCGCCGACCTGAGTCAGTTGCAGTTCGGCCGCAACGATGTGGACGGCGACAACGTTTACATCAACCGTTTTGATTACGACACGCTGCCGCTGGAGAAGGCCGCCTGGGAGGGACACGCCCAGTATGCCGACATCCATGTGCTGCTCAGCGGCGAGGAAAAGATCGGTGTGACCGATGTTTCCCGTCTGAAGGCCACCACCCGGGATGAAGCCACCGATTTCATCGGTTACGAAGGCCCGGTGGAGACCTGGTTCACCATGCACCCCGGTGACGTTCTGGTGGTATTCCCCGAGGACGTGCACATGGTAAAGGTGCAGCTGAACGGTGAGGCACACGTACAGAAAGCTGTGTTTAAAGTGCGGGCCTGATCCCGCAGTTTAAATAGTCCTTGCGGACAAATTTTTAAGGTGTATTTCCAAAAAAGGAGAGGAAAAACATGAAAGACATTTCCAAGTACCAGGGCATTATTCCCGCGTTTTACGCCTGCTATGACGACGAAGGCAACATCAGCGTTGAGCGCACCAAAGAGCTGACCCGCTACTTCATCAAGAAGGGCGTTAAGGGCGTATACGTTTGCGGTTCCTCCGGCGAGTGCATTTACCAGAGCAAGGAAGAGCGCAAGCAGACCCTGGAGGCTGTGATGAGCGAAGCCAAGGGCAAGCTGACCGTGATTGCCCATGTGGCCTGCAACAACACTGCCGACAGCATGGAGCTGGCTGCTCATGCCGAGAGCCTGGGCGTTGACGCCATTGCCTCCATTCCTCCCATCTACTTCAAGCTGCCCGAGCATGCCATCGCTCAGTACTGGAACGACATTTCCTCCGCTGCTCCCAACACCGATTTCGTGATCTACAACATCCCGCAGCTGGCCGGCGTGGCCCTGACCATGCCCCTGTTCCGCGAGATGCGCAAGAACCCCCGCGTTGCCGCTGTGAAGAACAGCAGCATGCCCGTACAGGACATCCAGATGTTCAAGATGGAAGGCGGCCCGGACTTTGTTGTATTCAACGGTCCCGACGAGCAGTTCATCTCCGGCCGCGCCATGGGCGCTGACGGCGGCATCGGTGGTACCTACGCCGTAATGCCCGAGCTGCTGCTGAAGGCTGACGAGCTGCTGAAGGCCGGCAAGGTCAAGGAAGCTGCCGAGGTTCAGTACGCCATCGACGCCATCATCTACGCCATGTGCGCCTGCAAGGGCAACCTTTACGCTGTGATGAAGGAGATCCTGCGCATCCGCGAGAATCTGGACATCGGCGGCGTTCGCAAGCCCCTGCCCAACCTGTTCCCCGAGGATATGGATCAGGTTAAGAAGTGCGCCAAGATGATCGACGAGGCCATTGCCAAGTTCTGCTGATCGTACTTTGTTTTTCAGCCCGGATCCTGCAACGGGGCCCGGGCTTTCAGAGATTTTAAAAAGCGGCTGTTTTCCGGCCGCTTCGCACAAGGAGTTGTGATTATCATGGATAAGCATGCAGAGCAATTGAAAGAGTATCAGAAGTGGGTTCGCGAGGAGCTGGAGCGCAGCGTGAACTTCTGGCTGAAGAACGGCATGGATCACGAGCATGGCGGCGTTTACACCTGCCTGGACCGCACCGGCAAGCTGTTCAGCACCGATAAGAGCGTCTGGTTCCAGGGCCGCTGCGCCTGGACCTTCTCCTACCTGTGCCATGTATACGGCAAAAAGCAGGAGTGGCTGGATGCGGCCAAGAGCTGCCTGGACTTCATGGAGAAATACTGCATCAACCGGGAAGCCGGCGACCGCATGTACTTCACCGTGACCGCCGACGGCAAGCCTCTGCGTCAGCGCCGTTACTGCTTCTCTGAAGGCTTCTACGCCATCGCCAACGCCGAGTACTACGGCGTGACCGGTGAGAAGGAGTGCATCGAGCGCGCCCGCCGCGCCTACGAGCTGATCTATCAGCTGAACAACGGCCTGATCAAGGATCCCACCGGCATGGGCCCCAAGACCATCCCCGAGACCCGCACCGGCCGCGCTCTGGCTGATCCCATGATCTACCTGAACATCACCGCCGTGATGCGCCGTTGTGACCCCGAAAACAACGCGCTGTACGAAGCACGCGCCAAGGAGTGCTGTGAGACCATCTTCAAGTATCACTTCAAGCCCGAACTGAAGTGCACTCTGGAGACGGTTGGCATGAACGGCGAGCTGCAGATGGACTACACCGCCGGCCGTGTGGTCAACCCCGGCCACGACATCGAGTGCAGCTGGTTCGTGATGGAGCAGGCCAAGCACACTGGCGACGAGGAGCTGCGCAAGAAGGCTCAGACCCTGTTCGATTACGCTTACGAAGGCGGCTGGGACAAGGAGTACGGCGGCCTGCTGTATTTCATCGACTGCAAGGGTCTGCCCCCGGAGGCTTACGAGCATGACATGAAGCTGTGGTGGCCTCACAACGAGCTGCTCATCGCCAGCATGATGATCTACCGCGATACCCAGGATGAGAAGTATCTGAAGATCTTCGATGAGACTCTGGAGTACTGCAAGAAGGTGTTCAGCGATCCCGAGTACGGCGACTGGTACGGCTACCTGCGCCGCGACGGCAAGCCCACCGAGCCTGCCTGCAAGGGTTCCACCTTCAAGGGCCCCTTCCATCTGCCCCGTTGCCTGATGATGGTGGATCAGCTGATCGACGAGATCCTGGCCCGCTGATTCAACTGGCGGAAAATCAACCAGAAACAGGAACCCCCGTATCGGAACTGCCGGTACGGGGGTTCTTTTTGTGAAAAAACAAAAAACATAGTATAAAACTTGGAATTAACGCACATTTTACAGTTCTGCGTGTACAGAGAGAAAAATATCCTGTATACTAAAAGAAGAACATGTTTTACCATAAAAAATGTACCCGGGAGAAACACGGTTGTCCGCCTTGAAAATCTTCTGCTCCAGCCGGGAAAAGAATGTATAAAATGGCAGTAAAAAAGTAGGAAAAACCCAAAACCGAAAGCGTTCGGAAAATCCGCCGCTTTGCCCAACTAAGTGGAAAAAGCATTGTGCAAATATGCCAAAACGAAAAAAATGCAAAATGGTTTTTTGGCACTATATGACATAAAATACTTGAAAAATATCTTAAAAATGGTATGATAAAGGTAACGTATTGGGGTAAAAAGCCCCAGGGAGGGAGACAGGCGTGAAGAAAGAACATAAACATGCGGAGCTGCCCATATATTTGTTTAAGCAGGGCAACAATTTTGAGGCTTACCGGTTCTTTGGCGCCCACATGGAACGGCAGGGAGACCGGGAGGGGGTCGTGTTCCGCACCTGGGCCCCCCACGCGAAAGCGGTGTGCATCGTAGGCGATTTCAACAGCTGGGTGCCGGGAAGTCATCCCATGCAGCAGCTGGAGGACACCGGCATCTGGGAAGCATTCATTCCGGGGATTCAGGAATATGATGTGTACAAGTACTGCATCACCACCCCGGGTGACGAACTTCTGTTTAAGGCGGATCCCTATGCGTTCCATGCAGAGACCCGGCCGTCCAACGGCAGCAAGGTGTACAACCTGGACGGGTACCAGTGGCAGGACGATGAGTGGGAAGCCAGGCAGAAAAAGGCGGATCCCATTAACGGCCCCATGAACATCTACGAGTTGCACGCGGGCAGCTGGAAGGTGAAGGAAAACGGAGATCCCTACAACTATTCCGAGTTGGCGGATCAGCTGATTCCGTATCTGCAGTACATGGGCTACACCCATGTGGAGCTGCTGCCTGTGACCGAGCACCCCTTCGATGGGAGCTGGGGCTATCAGGTAACCGGATATTTTGCGCCCACCAGCCGTTATGGCACCCCCAAGGACTTTATGAACTTTGTGGACAAGTGCCATCAGGCCGGAATCGGCGTGATCATGGACTGGGTGCCTGCGCATTTTCCGAAGGATGCCTTCGGCCTTTACATGTACGACGGCGCGCCCTGCTACGAGGATCCCAACCCCCGGCGGGGCGAACATAAGGAATGGGGCACCATGGTCTTTAACTATGGCATGCCCGAGGTGGAGAGTTTCCTGGTGTCCAGCGCGCTGTTCTGGATCGAGCAGTACCACATCGACGGCCTGCGTGTGGACGCGGTTGCCTCGATGCTGTATCTGGATTACAACCGGCGCGACGGGGAATGGGAGGCAAACATCCACGGCGGCAAGGAAAACCTGGAGGCCATCGCCTTCCTGCGCAAGCTGAACAGCACTGTGCTGGGCCGCCATCCCCACAAGCTGATGATCGCCGAGGAATCCACTGCCTGGCCCATGGTGTCCAAGCCGGCGGAGGACGGCGGCCTGGGCTTCAACTTCAAGTGGAACATGGGCTGGATGAACGACATGCTCAGCTACATGAGCACCGACCCGCTGTTCCGCGCAGGCAACCACAACAAGGTGACCTTCAGCTTCTTCTACGCTTTCAGCGAGAATTTTGTTCTGCCCATCAGTCACGATGAGGTGGTACACGGCAAGGGCAGCCTGATCAACAAGATGCCCGGCGAATACAAGGACAAGTTCGCAAACCTGCGCACCTTCTATGGCTATATGATGGCGCATCCCGGCAAAAAGCTGCTGTTCATGGGCCAGGAATTCGCCCAGTTCAGCGAGTGGAACGAGGCCAAGGGCCTGGACTGGATGCTGCTGGAATACGACAGCCACCGCCAGATGGAGGCCTATGTGCGGGATCTGAACCATTTCTACACCGAGCATCCCGAGCTTTGGGAAGTGGATTACAGCTGGGAGGGCTTCCAGTGGATTGTGCCGGATGACAACCAGCAATCGGTGATTGCTTTCCTGCGGCGGGACGCCAAGGGCAAGATGATCATGGTGGTCTGCAACTTCAACCCCATCGAGCGCGTGGATTACCAGATGGGCGTGCCCAATCCCGGTACATACAAGGAGCTGCTGAACAGCGATGATGTGAAGTACGGCGGCGGCGGTGTGCACAACCCGGCCAAGCGTACCCGCAAAAAGCCTCTGCATGGCTTTGATCAGAGCATTCAGCTTACGCTGCCTCCGCTGAGCACCGTGTACTTGGCCGTGCCTGAAGCGAAAGCGCAGCCCAAAAAGACCGCGGCCAAGAAAACAGCCGCCAGAAAGTCTGCTGCCAAAAAGCCCGCCGCAACGGCAGCCAAAACCGCAAAAACCACCGCAGCGGGAACCAAACAAGCCAGGAAGCCTGCCGCCTCCAAAAAGGCGGCTCCCAAGGAGAAGTAACTGCTTCTTTCTGGGCGCTTTGGAATAAAACAGCACATTAAGGCGGAAAAACCGCCGATAAGGGGAGAAAAAATTATGAAAGAATGTATCGCAATGCTGCTGGCCGGCGGCCAGGGCTCACGGCTTTATGCCCTGACCCAACGGCTGGCAAAACCGGCTGTACCGTTTGGGGGAAAATACCGCATCATCGATTTCCCCCTGTCCAACTGTGTCAACTCCGGCATCGACACTGTTGGCATTCTGACCCAGTACCAGCCTCTGGTGCTGAACGAGTACATCGGCAATGGCCAGCCCTGGGATTTGGACCGTCTGTATGGTGGCGTTCATGTGCTGCCCCCTTACCAGACGGCAACCGGTTCCGACTGGTACAAGGGCACTGCCAATGCCATTTACCAGAACATCAACTTCATCGACCGGTATAACCCCGGCTATGTGGTGATCCTTTCCGGCGACCACATCTACAAGATGGACTACGGCAAAATGCTGGACTTCCACAAGGAGAACGGCGCCGACTGCACCATCGCCGTAATGGAAGTGCCCTGGGAAGAGGCCAGCCGTTTCGGCATCATGACCGCCGACGAGAACAACGTGATCACCAAGTTTGAAGAGAAGCCGAAGGAGCCCAAGAGCAATCTGGCCTCCATGGGTATCTACATCTTCACCTGGGAGAAGCTGCGCAAATTCCTGATTGAGGACGAGGCCAACCCCGCTTCCGACAACGATTTCGGCAAGAACATCATCCCCAGCATGCTGGCCAGCAAGGAAAAGATGGTGGCCTACCACTTCGAGGGTTACTGGAAGGACGTGGGAACCATCAGCAGCCTGTGGGATGCCAATATGGACCTGCTGAACCCCAACGTTTCTCTGGATGTGTGGAGCGATGACTGGAAGATCTACTCCCGCAACTCCGGCATGCCCGGCCAGTGGATCGGCGCCAACGCAGTGATCGACAACTCCATGGTTACCGAGGGCTGCCGCGTGGAAGGCAAGCTGATTCAGAGCGTTCTGTTCGCCGGTGTTAAGGTGGGCGAGGGCGCCGTGGTGGAGGATTCCATCGTAATGCCCGGTGCAGTGATTGAGCCCGGTGCTACCGTTAAGTATTCCATTATTGCCGAGAACGTGGTCGTGAAGAGCGGCGCGGTTGTCGGTGAACGCCCGGAAGACATGGAGAACGTGGACGACTGGGGCGTAGCCGTTGTGGGTGAGGGTGTGACCATTGGCGCAAATGCGAAGGTTGGCCCCAAGGCAATGGTTGTTAAAGATGTTAAGGATGGTGAGGAGCAATGGTAAAATCGAACACGGACGCTCTGGGAATTATTTTCCCCAACGCGCATGACTCCCTGGTGCAGGAACTGGTGGCCGAGCGTACCATGGCTTCCGTACCCTTTGGCGGCCGCTACCGCCTGATCGACTTTGTGCTGTCCAGCATGGTGAATTCCGGCATCAGCAACGTGTCCATCGTGGTAAAGCAGAACTACCACTCCCTGATGGATCATCTGGGTTCCGGCCGTGAATGGGACCTGACCCGCAAGCGCGGTGGCCTGAATCTGGTTCCCCCTTATGCGGAAGCCAACGTAAAGCTGTACCGCGGCCGTGTGGAAGCACTGGCCAGCCTGGTGGAGTTTCTGGAGGATCAGAAGGAAGAGTTCGTGATCATGAGCGATTCCGACGTGGCCTTCAACTTTGATTTCAACGAGCTGATTGCCGCTCATGTGGCCAGCCAGGCCGACGTAACCGTGATGTATCAGCGCAGCGCCATTCCTCAGGGCCTGAAAGAGGATAACTACACCCTGAAGCTGCAGGATGGCCGTGTGACCGAGCTGCTCACCAACGATTACCGTCCCGGCGTGCAGAACCTGTCCATGAACGTGTACATCATCCAGCGCGAGAGCCTGGTTGCCATGATCAAGGACGCCTCCATCCGTGGCCTGCTGTACTTCGAGAAGGACATTCTGGCCCGTAATCTGGAGCTGCTGAATGTGCAGGGCTTCGAATACACCGGCTACACCGCCCGTATCGCGGACCGCAAGAGCTACTTCGAAGAGAACATGCGTCTGCTGGATCCCAAGAATCTGGATGCGCTGTTCCCGGAGGACAAGCCCATTTATACCAAGGTGCATGACAATGCTCCCACCCGCTACGCCATGGACTGCCAGGTGAAGAACAGCATGGTGGCCGACGGCTGCATCATCGAGGGCGAAGTGGAGAACTGCGTTCTGTTCCGCGGTGTCAAGGTCAAGAAGGGCGCGAAGGTGAAGAACTGCGTTCTGATGCAGAACACCGTCGTGGAAGCCGGCGCCGAAGTGGAATACGCTGTGACCGACAAGAACGTGAAGATCACTGCCGATAAGAAGCTGTCCGGCACAGATACCTTCCCGGTATATGTGGCCAAGGGGCACACAGTATAAATAAAGCCTTGAGGGGAATGGCAACATTCCCTGATCTCTCTCCCCGGGGCGGGAGCCGGGGATTCCGCCGGCTCCCGCCCTATCCCATATATATCCCTCATTGAAGGAGGACAACACGATGAATGTTCTTTTTTGCGCCAGCGAGGCCAATCCCTTTGCCGCCTCCGGCGGTTTGGGCGATGTGGCGGGCAGCCTGCCCAAGGCCCTTGTGAAAAACGGTGTGGATTGCCGGGTGGTCATGCCGCTGTACGGTGATCTGAAATTCCGCGATAAGCTGACCTATGTGACCAACTTCAGCGTTCCGGTGGGCTGGCGCAGCCAGTACTGCGGCCTGTTTACCTGCCAGTGGGACGGTGTGACCTTCTATTTCCTGGACAACGAATACTACTTCCGCCGCAGTGGCCTGTACGGCTTCTATGACGACGGCGAGCGCTTCGCCTTCTTCAGCCGGGCCATTCTGGAGATGCTGTTCTACACCGATTTTGTGCCGGATGTGATCAACGCCAACGACTGGCAGACCGCTCTGGTGCCGGTGTTCCTGAACCTGTATTACCGCCATCTGGACAAGTTCAGCCGCATCAAGACCGTGTTCACCATCCACAACATCCAGTATCAGGGCAAATACGGCCTGGATATTCTGGAGGATACCTGCGGCATTGGCCGACGGGATGCACACATTGTGGAATACGATGGCTGCGCCAACTTCATGAAGGGCGCCATCGAGACCTCCGACAAGGTGAGCACCGTGAGCCCCACCTACGCGGGCGAGATTCTGGACCCCTGGTTCAGCCATGGGCTGGACGGCCTGTTGCGCCAGAAGCAGTACAAGCTGTGCGGTATCCTGAACGGCATTGATGTGGACTCCTACAACCCGGAGACCGACCCCAACATTGCCGCCCATTACAACGCGGATACCTTCCATGAAGGCAAGGCCGCCTGCAAGAAGGCGCTGCAGGAGGAATTCAATCTGGATCAGGACGGCAGCCCTGTAATGGCCATGGTCACCCGTCTGGTGGGCCACAAGGGCGTGGATCTGGTGCGCAGCGTGGCCGAGGGCCTGCTGGAGCAGGGCATCCAGCTGGTGATCCTGGGCAACGGTGAGCACGCCTATGAGGCCTTCTTCAGCGATCTGGCAGCCCGTCATCCCGGCCGGGTGGGTGTGTACATCGGCTTTGTGCCGCCGCTGGCCCGCCGCATCTATGCGGGCGCGGACATGTTCCTGATGCCCTCCAAGTCCGAGCCCTGCGGCCTGGCTCAGATGGTGGCCTGCCGCTACGGCACCATTCCCATTGTTCGCGAGACCGGCGGCCTGCGGGATTCCATCCACGATTCCGGCGACGGTTACGGCAATGGCTTCACCTTCAGCCAGTACAACGCCCACGACCTGTACGAGGCCTGCTGGCGCGCCAAGGAAGGCTACTGGCAGAAGGAGGGTTGGCCGGTGCTGGTGCGGCGAGCCATGTGCTGCGATTTCAGCTGGAACGTTTCCGCCCAGAGCTACATCGACATGTACAATCAGGTGACCACTCTTTGGTGATCTGGCCAAAAGAATTCTTCTTGCTTTTTGAAATTCTGTGTGATATTCTAAAGGCGAGGAGAGGAGGTAGGAATTATGAATTACGGGCCGAATCAGATCCAGCAGGGGCTGAATGCCAAGCTGTATAACGAGACGGAGGGCTTTGCCTCTGCCGGAGAAAAGAATGCGGAAAAGGCGATGAAGGCTGCCGAGGCTGCGTATCAGAAGGAGCTTGGAATTTATAAGCCCACCCTTCTGGAGCGGATCAAGGCCATGTTCCGCAGCGCGTGAGGGCGAGATCCGTGAACAGCAGTATTCCCCGCACAGCTGCGGAGATGCGGCAGTTCGATGAGACCGGATATTCCCGCCGCCAGACCGCGGAGCAGAAAAAAGCCGAAAAGCAGATGAAAGCCGCTCAGGCGGCCTATCAGAAAGAGCTTGGAACCTACCGGCCCGGCATGGCCGAAAGGTTGCAGACCCTGCTGCACAAATTCTTCAAATGAAAAAAGCGGGGGATGCGAAGGCATTCCCCGTTTTTCGCGCACAGCCACCGGGGCTTGTGCGCATGCTGGTACGAACGCTGTTGAAAGGAGATGCGCGTTTTATGTTGTTTTTGATGCCTGCACAATCCGGCCGGGTAAAACCCGAGATCGAGATCGATGTGAACAGCTACGGAATGGTGAACTACACCACCGAGCAGCGCAAAGCGGATAAGGCAATGCGCGCTGCGGAAAAGGCTTACCACAAGCAGTTGGGAACCTACGAGCCCACCTGGTGGGAACGCATGAGCGACAACTGGAAGAAGGGCGCCTGAGGATCGAACGTATCAGTAGCGGAAAGCCACGCCAGCATTGCTGGCGTGGCTTTCTTTTGCTGCAAAGCAGGGCAGAAATTGAAAAATTTGTGTAATTGGCTTATTTCGACAGAATTGTAGTATAATATTAAAAACAAGCCGGTGTGTGATTCGCCTGCCGGCGATATGTTTTTTGGGGGGAAAGAGGAAGAAGCGGCGGCAAAAGCTTCGCCCGAGGGAACCATGAAAACGCAGACGAGAAAACAACGAAAGAAACGTACCCGCTGGCCCTGGATTGTGATGATCCTGATCATGATTCTGGTCATTGCGGCAGCGGCCCATTCCATGATGCGGCAGGCTTCGAATACCGACAGCAGTGCGGCGCAGAGCAGCAGTGTCAGTCAGGCACATCCGGCACCGGCCCCGGAGTCGGAGTCGGAGCCGGAACCAACGGCAACGCCTGTGCCAACGGCTACACTGGAGCCGGAGCTGGCAACCGATCGCCCGATTACCACAGAGGAAGCTGCTGAAATGGATGCACTTCTGGACAGTATGCCCGGCAGCATTTCGGTGTGGATTCAGGACATTGGTTCGGGTCAGACCTATACATACAAGCCGGACAATGGATTTTATTGTGCCAGTACCTTGAAGGCGCCCTATGCCCTGTGGCTTTGCCAGTGGGATGAAGACGGGCTGATCGATCTGGATGCTGCAGTGGGCAGCGGAAGCGGATGGGATCTGATCTATCCGATGATCGCCCACAGCAGCAATGGCGCAGCCCATGATCTGGGAGCCATGTGGCCGGGCGGTCTGGACACCGGCTTTTCCGATTTTCTCACCGAGCTGGGATTTGCCAGCCCGGAGGGATGTGAAGTGGTGGAAGAAGGTATCCACGGCTGGGTCACCGGTGCCGATGGCGGCCGGGCCATGCGTGCGTTGTACGATTACTTTGAAACCGGAACGGAAAATGCGCTGGAATTGCAGGAAGCATTCCTTGCGGCAGATCACGATCTTCTGTATTGCCCGGCCCCGGCAGCGAAAAAATACGGCAGCTGGGATCAGGCCCTGCACGACATGGCCATTGTGTATGCAGAGCGGCCCTACATTATCTCCATGTTCACCGACTGGGGAGATCAGGAGGTCTCCTTCCCGGAGGAGGGGCGCGAGCGGATGCAGCAGGTGGGTCAGCTGGCGGCTGAAATCATTTTGAATGACTGATTGCTTACGAAATCCTATGGACAGAGCATAAAAAAGCGGCCCCGCGTGCCTTGAAAAAGGACGCGGGGCCGCTATATTTGTGCAGATCAGGCCTGATTCAGATGACTTTCCAGCCGGTGGATGAGCATTTCCAGTGCAACGGGATTTTTGCCGCCTTCGGGAATGATGAGGTCGGCCCGGCGCTTGCTGGGCTCCACAAACTGTTCGTGCATGGGCTTCACGGTGGTCAGATACTGGGAGACCACACTGTCCAGTGTGCGGCCGCGCTTTTTCACGTCCCGCACAATGCGGCGCAGGATGCGCACATCGGCGTCGGTGTCCACAAAGACCTTGATGTCCATCAGGTCGCACAGCTCCTGGCTGGCAAAAATCAGAATGCCCTCTACCAGAATCACCGGCGCGGGCTTGATTTCCAGCAGATCGTCTGAACGGTTGTGTTCGGAGAAATCGTATACCGGGCAGTAAATGGTTTCGCCCCGTTTCAATGCGGCCAGATGCTCCACCATCAGGTCGGTATCAAAGGCATCCGGATGGTCGTAGTTGGTGCGGCAGCGTTCGGCATAGGTCAGATGATCCTGACGCTTGTAATAATTGTCGTGGCTGATTACGCTGATCTGGTCTCCAAAGCGTTCCTTCAGCCGTCGGGTCAACGTGGTTTTTCCGCTGCCGGTACCGCCGGCCACACCCAGTACCATAATATCCATGCCAGATTGCCTCCTTGCACATCCAAGAGAACCCGGAAACCGGCGAGTGCCTGCCAGCCCCGGACAGATTGTTATTTTATTTATTATACCATATCTGTGCCCACAAGGGGAACAAAAAATGAGAATTTGGGGGAGTGTGGAGCGATTGTGTCATTGAATGGCGAACTGGCGCACAGCAGACCGAAAAACAATGGCGAGGAACAGGGGAGCAATGTGGACTTCACTGCTGTGTTGTGATAAAATTTGTTTCATGCAGGCGCTGCCGGTTATTGGTATGCGCAAAACGAAAAGGGAAGGGATCAAGATGAAAAAAGAGCCTGAATTCCGGTTTGCCCGGAGGGAAGATGTTCCGCTGATCCTGCAATTCATCCGGGAGCTGGCCGATTACGAACAGCTGCTTTCCGAGGTGGTGGCGGATGAGGCCACACTGGAACAGTGGATATTCGACAAACAGAAGGCAGAGGTCATCTTTGCCGTGGTGGATGGAAAAGAAATCGGCTTTGCGCTTTTCTTCCACAACTTCTCCACCTTTCTGGGGCGGGCCGGACTGTATCTGGAGGATTTGTATGTGCAGCCGGAGTACCGGGGCAATGGTTACGGCAAGGCAATTTTGAAGAAGCTGGCCGCCATTGCGGTGGAGCGAGGATGTGGCCGCCTGGAGTGGTGGTGCCTGGACTGGAACAAACCCAGTATTGAATTTTACCGGTCGCTGGGAGCACAGCCCATGGATGAATGGACGGTCTATCGCATTGCAGGCGATACATTGACAAGTCTGGCCGGGGAATGATTTGAACAAACAAAAATACCGCAGAAGCCGAGGCTTCGGCGGTATCCAAAGAAAAAGCTGTACTACTTTTTGTGAAGAGTGAAAAGTGAATAAGTAAAAATCGGCAAGCCCCTGACGGTGCTTGCCGATTTTTGGTCGGAGTGACGGGACTTGAACCCACGGCTTCCTGGTCCCGAACCAGGCGCGCTACCAGCTGCGCTACACCCCGATGTAAAAATAGCAGCAGCGTGCGGGCTGCTGCTATTTCTGGTTGGAGAAGAAGGATTCGAACCCTCACAAACAGAGTCAGAGTCTGTCGTGCTACCCTTACACAATTCTCCAATATTCATCTGCCGGAGCGTTTGCCCCAACAATAATTTATTATAGCACTGAACGGGAAAATGTCAACTACTTTTTTTCAATTTTTTTACAGTCCTTTTTTCGGCAAAAAAGATTGACAAACCACCAAAAAGGGCGATACTCTAAAAAAAGAAAATGTATGCGGTTTTCGGCGGCAGCCCAAAGCCGCTCTCCCGGCGGATCGGCCGGGCTGTGAGGGAGGAATTGGAACAATGAAAAAACGGATCGGTATTCTTACTTCCGGCGGCGACTGCCCCGGCCTGAACGCCACCATTCGCGGCGTGGCAAAGGCGCTGTATCAGCGCATGGGCGATGATGTGCAGATCGTTGGCATCACCAACGGCTACTCCGGTCTGATCAACGGTCAGTGGCGGGAGATGGAGCCGGAGGAGTTTTCCGGCATTCTGACCATGGGCGGCACCATTCTGGGCACCAAACGCACCCCCTTCAAGCTGATGCGTGTCATCGGGGAGGATCAGGTGGACAAGGTGGCCGCCATGAAGAAAAACTACGAGGAAATGAAGCTGGACTGCCTGCTGTGCCTGGGCGGCAACGGCACCCACAAGACCGCCAATCTGCTGGCCCAGGAAGGCCTGAACGTGATCGGTCTGCCCAAGACCATCGACAACGACATCTACGGCACCGACGTGACCTTCGGTTTCCACACCGCCGTGGACATCGCCACCGAGGTGATCGACCGCATCCACACCACCGCTTCCAGCCATCGCCGCTGCATGGTGGTGGAGCTGATGGGCAACAAGGCCGGCTGGCTGACCCTGTACGCGGGCGTGGCCGGCGGTGCGGACATCATTCTGATTCCCGAAATGCCCTATAACATTGATAATGTATGCGCCGCCGTGGAGCGCCGTGCTTCTCAGGGCAAGACATTCTCCATTCTGGCGGTGGCCGAGGGTGCCTTCGACAACGAGGAAGCCCGCATGAAGAAGAAGGAGCGTGCCGCCCGCCGCAAGGAGCAGGGCTACACCACCGCCACCAACCGCATCGCGGCCCAGATCGAGAAGATGACCGGCTTCGAGACCCGCGTCTGCGTGCCTGGCCACATGCAGCGGGGCGGTTCTCCCTCGGCGTATGACCGTGTGCTGGCCACTCAGTTCGGCACCTATGCCGCAAAATTGGTGGAGCACGAGAAGTACGGCGTGACTGTGGCCATGCGCAACAACCACGTCACCGAGAACCCGCTGGACGAGATTGCCGGCAAGAGCCGCCTGGTTCCGGACGGCCACGGCATGCTGGAGGTTGCCCGCCGCATGGGCATCTCTCTGGGCTAAAGGCAGCACCGCAAAGCTTTTGCGCCGCCGGTGATTGACGCGGCGGCCGGATGTTGCTATAATCATTATTACAAATGCGCTGAAAAAGAGGGCGCGCGGCAATGCGTTTTGGAAAAGAGAGCCGGGGGCAGGTGAAAGCCCGGCAGAACGCGCCGGGTGCTGTCGCTTTTGAGCAGGCGGGGTGAACCTTCAGTAGCCTCTGCCCGTGCCGCCCGCGTTAAGGGCTCCGAGTGGCTGCCGGTTTTCGGCGGCAATTTGGGTGGTACCGCGGTATTGTATTGTTTTGTACAGGCCGTCCCAAGTGTGAACACACGCCTGGGGCGGCCTTTTTGTTTGCCCCGGCAGAAACCAAACAGGAGGGAATACAATGAAAGAACTGGAAAAATTGTATGATCCCGCCCGTGTGGAAGACGACATCTATGCCTTCTGGCTGAATGGCGGCTACTTCCACACCAAGGCGGATAAGAACAAAAAGCCCTACACCATCGTGATGCCGCCGCCGAACGTAACCGGTCAGCTGCACATGGGCCATGCCATGGACGAAACCTGGCAGGATATCCTGATCCGCTACAAGCGCATGCAGGGCTACGCCGCCCTGTGGGTGCCCGGTACCGACCACGCCTCCATCGCCACCGAGGCCAAGGTTGTGGCCAAGATGAAGGAAGAGGGCCTGACCAAGGAAATGCTGGGTCGCGACGGTTTTCTGGAGCGCGCCTGGGCCTGGAAGAACCAGTACGGCGACCGCATCGTGAGCCAGCTGAAAAAGCTGGGCTGCTCCTGTGACTGGGACCGCGAGCGATTCACCATGGACGAGGGCTGCAGCAAGGCGGTGCTGAAGGTCTTTAAGTATCTGTACGACAAGGACCTGATCTATCGCGGCGAGCGCATCATCAACTGGTGCCCCCACTGCAAGACCAGCATCTCCGATGCCGAGGTGGAATATGAGGATCAGGAGGGCAGCTTCTGGCACCTGAAGTACCCCATCGTGGGCACCGACGAATTCCTGGTTCTGGCTACCACCCGCCCTGAGACCATGCTGGGCGATACCGCCGTGGCCGTCCATCCAGATGACGAGCGTTACAAGCACCTGCACGGTAAGAAGGTGCTGCTGCCCCTGCTGAACAAGGAAATCCCCATCGTCACCGACACCTATGTGGACATGGAGTTCGGTACCGGCGTTGTAAAGATCACCCCTGCCCATGACCCCAACGACTTCGAGGTGGGCCAGCGCCACAACCTGCCCATTGTGAAGGTTCTGGACGAGACCGCCCACATGACCGCCGACTGCGGCAAGTATGCCGGTATGGATCGCTACGAGGCACGCAAGGCCATCGTGGCCGATCTGGAGGCGGGCGGCTATCTGGAGAAGATCGAGCCCCACGCTCATAACGTAGGTACCTGCTACCGTTGCGGCACCACCATCGAACCCATGGTTTCCAAGCAGTGGTTCGTGCGCATGGTTCCTCTGGCCGGCCCGGCCATCGACGCGGTGCGGGACGGCCGCATCAAGTTTGTGCCCGAGCGGTTCGACAAGCAGTACTACCACTGGATGGAGAACACCCGTGACTGGTGCATCAGCCGTCAGCTGTGGTGGGGCCATCGGATTCCCGCCTACTACTGCGACGCCTGCGGCGAAGTGCATGTGAGCGACGAGCCCATGACCACCTGCCCCAAGTGCGGCGGCGCTCTGCGTCAGGATGAGGACACTCTGGACACCTGGTTCTCCAGCGCTCTGTGGCCCTTCAGCACCCTGGGCTGGCCGGACAAGACTGAGGATCTGGATTACTTCTATCCCACCAACACTCTGGTCACCGGTTACGACATCATCACCTTCTGGGTGAGTCGTATGATCTTCTCCGGTCTGGAATACACCGGCAAGGTGCCCTTCGATACCGTGCTGATCCACGGTCTGGTGCGTGACGCTCAGGGCCGGAAGATGTCCAAGAGCCTGGGCAACGGCATCGATCCGCTGGAGATCATTGCCCAGTACGGCGCCGACGCCCTGCGCCTGACTCTGGTTCTGGGCTCCACCCCCGGCAACGACATGCGCTTCTCCGACGAGAAGATCAAGGCCAGCCGGAACTTCGCCAACAAGCTGTGGAACGCTACCCGCTTCGTGATGATGAACCTGCCCGAGGACTTCCAGGCCGGTCTGCCCACTGCGGACAAGCTGGATCTGAGCGACAAGTGGATTCTGTCCACCCTGAACAATCTGGCCCGCACCGTCACCGACAATCTGGACAAGTTCGAGCTGGGCCTGGCTGCCCAGAAGGTGCAGGACTTCATCTGGGAGGTTTACTGCGACTGGTACATCGAGATCGCCAAGGTTCGCCTGAACTCCACCGATCCCGAGGAGGCCGACAACGCCCGCAAGGTACTGGTGTATGTGCTGACCCAGGCGCTGAAGCTGCTGCATCCCTTCATGCCCTTCATCACCGAGGAGATCTACCGTGCTCTGCCCGGCACTTCCGAGACCATCATGACCGAGCAGTGGCCGGTATTCACCGAGGAGCTGAACTACGCTGCTGAGGAAGCGGACTTCGAGAAGCTGATGGATTACATCAAGGCGGTTCGTACCATCCGCGCCGAGATGAACGTGCATCCTGCCAAGCGCAGCAGCATGATCATCGAGACCAGCGAGACCGAGGCCTTCCGCCGCGGCGGCGATTATCTGGCCAAGTTTGCCTTCGCCACCGACGTGATCCTCACCGAGAAGTACACCGGCGACACCGCCGGCATGGTGCAGGTCATCACCCATGCGGCCCGCGGCTTCATCCCCATGATGGAGCTGATTGACCGGGAGAAGGAACTGGCCCGCCTGAACAAGGAAAAGGCCGGCGCTGAGAAGGAGATCGGCATGTTCAGCCGCCAGCTGAGCAACGAGGGCTTTGTGAACAAGGCCCCCGCCAATGTGGTGGAGGAGATCCGCCAGAAGCTGGCCCGTGCCCAGGAAAAGCTGGCTCGCGTGGAGGAGTCCATCGCGGCTCTGGGTTGAGCGACTGTTGTGATTTTGTAAAAAATTCATGAAAAAGGAGTCCGGTTTGCAGAAAACCGGGCTCCTTTTTCGTATATCAGGCAGAATCCCGGAGCACCCGGGGTTTGACAGATGTGCTATAATGGCGAAAGACACAAGGGAAAGTGTTGTGTGTTCAACAATCATTTAGGAGGGATGGATTTTTGTATCAGAAGAAACGAACGAGCCCGTTCACAATCTTTTTTCGAATCCTCTTCACTGCCTGTCTGATTTACAGTGTGGTGTTCATTTTTCAAAACTCTCTGCAGATTGCAGAGCAGTCCAGCCTGCGCAGCGAGCAGGTACAGCAGGTGGTCAACGAGGTGGCCGGCACCGTGGGCCTTGGCCCCTTCAGCCTGCATGTGATCCGCAAGATGGCCCATTTTACCGAATTTATGATGATGGGCTTCTGGTTCATGCTCTGCCTGCGGGTGTATACCCGGCATTTTATCAAGCATATAAGCTGGCCGCTGTTCCTGGGGCTGGGCACTGCAGTGACCGACGAGACTATTCAGATCTTTGTGGATGGTCGCGGTTCCAGTGTGAAGGACGTATGGATCGACTTTGCCGGTTTTCTGGTGGGTCTGTTTGTGGCGCTGGTAATCCTGATGTTCTTCCGCATGTGCGTGATTCTGTTTGTACATCGGCATGATGATCGGGAATTTGTGGAACCGGAGCCTCAGCCGCGCCCGGCAAAAAAGCGCCCGGCGGCCCGCCCCGCGCCTCAGCCTCAGGAGGAATGGGAGGACGAGGAGGAAGAAGAGTGGCAGGAAGAGCCCCGGTCACAGTATGAGCCTCCTGTACGATCCGCCCGAAAGACCACCCGGCGGGCCCCGGAGCCGCAGCCCCAATGGGAGCCGGTTCCCCAACAGCAGAAGGAGGAAGAGGAAAGCTATGACACCAGCATCGAAATCGAATACTGAGTGGCTGCAAAGTCTGCCCCGCACCAACGGCAAGCCCGGGGTGGAGGGGATGCGCCAGCTGCTGGCAAAGCTGGGGGACCCTCAGAATTATCTGGATTTTGTACATGTGGCGGGCACCAACGGCAAGGGCACGGTGTCCACTCTGACGGCCAATATTTTAAAGGAGGCCGGGTATAAGACCGGGCTGACCATCTCGCCCTATGTGCTGGAATTCCGGGAGCGGATGCAGATCAACGGCGAGATGATCCCGGCGGATGTGCTGGAAGAGGTGGCAGGTCAGGTACGTGCTGCCGCTGAAACGCTGGATGAGGAGCCGGTACAGTTCACCGCGGTTACCGCGGCGGCACTGCTGTGGTTCTATCAGGAGCAGTGCGATCTGGCGGTGCTGGAAACCGGCGTGGGCGGAAAAAACGACGCCAGCAATGGGGTGGACAATACCCTGGTGGCGGCCATTACCCGCATCGATCTGGATCACACCGAGGTGCTGGGCGATACGCTGGAAGCCATTGCGAAGGAAAAGGCTGGCATCATCAAGCCCGGCTGCACGGTGGTTTGTTATCCGTTGCAGGACCCCGAGGCTCAGCAGGCTATCGTGGCGGAGTGTATCCGCCAGAAGGCAGAGCTGGTGCAGCCCCAGCCGGAGGATCTGAATCTGCCCGAACAGTCTGAGCCGCTGACAAACCCGTTTTCTTATGGCGGTTACGAGGTGGAGCTGCCCTTTCTGGGCGCTCACCAGAGCTGCAACGCGGCCATGGCGGTGGAGATCGCCCTGGCCTTGTGGCGCAAGGGCTACGAAATTTCCGACGAAGCCATTCTGAAAGGGCTGGAGACCGCCCGCTTCCCGGCCCGCATTGAGGTGCTGCGCAAGGAACCGCTGGTGATACTGGATGGCTGCCACAACCCGGCGGGGGCAAAAGCTCTGGCGGGTGTGCTGCGCACTCATACCAAAAAGAAGCCGGCGGTGGTGCTGGGCGTTCTGGCAGACAAGGCGGCTGCCCAGATTCTGGAGACGCTGGCCTCTTGCTTTGATGCCATTTACACCGTAACGCCTCCCTGCCCCCGGGCGATGGAGGCGCAGGAGCTGGCGGAACTGGCTCGAACCGCAGCGCCCAAGGCGAAGGTGACCGCCTGTGCAGACCTGAATCAAGCCTTGGATCAGGCACTGGCCCATCCGAATGGCGCAGTGGTGTGCGGCTCGCTGTATCTGGCGGCCCAGGCCCGGCTAGAGCTGCTGAAGCGGCTTTCCTGAAGAGGAGAGACGACACTAAAAAATTCACCGCAGCTGACCGGTTGCGGCAAAATATTCACACAAGACCCCGTATATTGGTAAGTGCCAAGAATACGGGGTCTTTTTTTGCCCCGAAAAAAGGATGTGAAAGGAGAACGGAAATGGCACAGGTGATGTTTACCAGCGCGGATGATCTGCTGGCGGCTTATTTAAGCGGAGAGATCGACCATCATTCCGCCCAGATGCTGCGCCAGCAGATTGACGCGGAGCTTTCTGCCCGGATGCCCGCCCGGCTGATTCTGGATTTCGGCGGGGTGACCTTTATGGACTCCTCCGGCATCGGGCTGATTTTGGGCCGTGCCCGGCGAATGCAGGCCACCGAAGGGCAGCTGGTGGTGCAGCAGGCGCCGGAATCCATCAAAAAGATGCTGGATCTGGCCCATGTGGAATATCAATAGAAAAGGAGCGGCAAGCATGAAAGCCTATAATCTGATGAAGATCAGCTTTTATTCCCGCAGTGTGAACGAGGGGTTTGCCCGTGGGGCGCTGGCGGCCTTTCTGGCTCAGGCGGACCCCACCGTGCCCGAACTGGCGGATATGAAAACCGCGGTAAGCGAGGCGGTGACCAACTGTATCGTCCATGCCTATCCCCAGCAGGTGGGGCTGGTCTACCTGACTGCGGCTCTGTATGAAGGCGGCGGGGTAAAGATCACCGTGACCGACCGGGGCGTGGGTATTCCCGACGTGGAAAAGGCGATGCAGCCCATGTTCACCACCGGCAATCCGGAGGAACGGGCCGGGCTGGGGTTCGCGGTGATGCAGAGCTTTATGGATAAGGTGCGGGTGACCAGCACCCCGGGCAAGGGCACCCGTGTGGTGATGACCAAGGCGCTGAGCACAAAACAATGATCCCCCTTTTACATAAGATAATAGAAAGGGGAAGGGAACAATGCCCACAACACTTGGCCCAAGGGAGGAATTCATTGAAAATAATCTGGGGCTGGTCCATGCCTGTGCCGGCCGGTTCCGGGGCAGAGGCGTGGAATACGACGATTTATACTCCGCGGGCTGTATGGGGTTGATTAAAGCCTACGATGGATTTGATCAGGAACGCGGGGTGCAGTTTTCCACCTATGCGGTGCCGGTCATTCTGGGCGAGATCAAAAAGCTTTTCCGGGACGGGGGCACCGTTAAGGTGAGTCGTTCCCTCAAGGAGCTGGGCCTGCGGGTGAGTGCTGCCCGGGAGCGAATGATCAAGCAGAACGGCTGCGAGCCCAGTGTGAGCCAGCTGGCCCAGGCGGTGCAGGCAAAGCCGGAGCAGGTGGCCCTGGCTATTCGAGCCAGTCAGCCGGCACTGTCACTTACTCCGGTGGCGGAGGAGGAAGGCGGCCGGGAGGTGGACATCCCGGTGGAATCCCCGGAAGAGGAGCTGGCGGATCGCATCAGCCTGCAGGAGGTGCTGGCAACTCTGCCGCCTCAGGACCGACAGCTGATCTTTCTGCGTTTTTTCTCCGGCAAGACCCAGAGCGAGACCGCAAAGGTACTGGGGACCACGCAGGTGCAGATCTCCCGCAGAGAACGGAAAATCTTACAGAATCTACGGGGGCAACTGCTGCAGGAATAAAGGTTTCAGGAGGCTTTGGATGGCTTCCTGAATTTTTTTGAATTTTTTTGTCGAAAACGCTTGCATTTTGAAAACAGGTGTGGTATTATAACTGAGCCGTCAAAAACGGCAAGCCGCTGAAAAGCTGATAAAAAATATTTCAAAAAAGTGCTTGACAAACAAGACTTTGCGAGATATAATAAACAAGCTGTCCCGCGAGGGAGAGCGGCACAGGACCTTGAAAATTGAACAATATCGAAGCTTGAAC